>JBGTFW010000202.1:0-26053 GCA_041747075.1 Pirellulaceae bacterium | reverse complement strand
ACCTGTTTGTAATCCGCTGGGAGGCCGAACTGGCGTCAGTCGGTCGGGACGAGGCGGTGGCGGTGCTTCACCGCGCGGGAATTCGCGCCAACATTCATTACCGCCCCCTCTACCATCACAGTTTTTACCGGAAATACCGCGAAAACGTTGCATTTCAACCTTGTCCGGAATCTGAAAAGGCATTCGCCCGGATAATTTCCTTGCCGATCTTTCCGTTAATGTCCGATAAGGACGTTGACAGGGTTTGCCACGAGCTGGCCCGACTCGGATCAACGGTGGGGGAATTGTCCAGGACTTGCCAATGACTGAAGGAGTGGTCATCCACGCGCGTGCCAATCCGCGGGATGGTGTCAGGCCGCTGACGCGGCGATTGCGGCTCGCCCGTGCGTGGCAAGAGGCCGGTGGCCGCGCGACGTTGGCGACGCAGCCTCTTCCTGGCAGGCTCCGCTGGCAGATGCTCCGCTCGAAAGTCGACTGGCGAGAACTCTCCGCGACGCGCGACACCGATGCCCTTGCCGGGGAACTTTGCGATCTGATGCAGGCGGCCGGTTGTCGCACGCTCGTCGTCGACGATGCGTCGCGGGAACTGTTGCAAGCACTTTCCCGCCTCCGTCCAGCCGGTTCCTTGCTCGTCGTTCTCGGGGTGCCGCCCGAAGACGCTTCCATCGGTGACCCGTTTGATCTGGCCACCGCGCATCGACCGGAGTTTAGCGTCTTCGCGGGCGATGAGTCATCGCTCTTCCAGCCAGAACGACTAAAACAGCAATTTGACCGCAATACCTCGCGAATTCTCGTCGAGGCAACCCGACTGCCGCCACGGTTCGTTACCTCGTTCGTTGACCAGATCGCGATCGGTGCATTTCTTGCCGAAATCCCCGAATGGCCCGTGATCGAAGTCGTCTCGCGACTCGGTTCAGGCCTTCGAGACAACCTCACGCTTTCGGATGCAAAGTTGAATTCGATTCGCGGGTATTCGGGTCCCGATCGCATGGATCTCGACTCCGCGAGTTTTGCATGGGCCTTTTTCTCCGATCCCGACGAGTTCCACGAGTCGATGGCGCGGGGACAGGCAAGTTCCCTGCTGATGCATGCGGCGACCTGTCCCGGCCATCCACTCGATGCCCGTGAGTGCGGACATGACAGCGAGTGCGGAATTACGTGGACGCTCAATCTGGGCCGCAAGGACTGGCGTTCGCGATTGCGACAACTCCTCAATCGGATTCACACCGACCCAAATGCGGTTGTTCAGCACGCGACGGAAGGAATGACCTTCATGGACAATCAGGGTTCAGCGCGGATTTGCAACGCGATTCGTCAGGTCCAGCTCCGGTCGCTTGGCCAGAGAACGGCCTGAGAGCGGGTCTTCACGGCGTGTCCGGCGGGTGCGATAGCAGGGCGAATGACCTTGATGACGACCGCCGAGTTTAGCTATCTTTCGCCGAGCCGCAATTGACGGCAAATTGGCAATCTAGCCAGGGCAGGGAAGCCACGGGACTTGCAATGAAGAATCTGCGCCGGGCGCTGGGGATGGCGCTTCGCTACAAGTGGTCCATCATCGCGTCGACGCTCAGCGCCATTCTCGTGGCGGTGCTGTGGGGAGCGAACATTGGAGGCGTGCTCCCCATCATCGAGATCGTTTTCAACGGCAAGTCGCTGCATGACATGGTCGATCAGCGGATCGCCGACGCCAACGTCGAGATTCTCGAGACGCGCGCGGAGATTCAGTCGCTCACGACTCGGCTGGTAGGCGTCGCGGACGACGAAAAGCCGCTGGTCGAGAAGCAGATTGCCATTCAGGAAGATCGAATCGCTGCCCAACAGGCCAAGATCGCGCGCATGGAGTCGATCGCGCCGTGGATTCGCAAATACACGCCGGACGACGCTTTTGAAACGCTGATTGTGGTTTTTTCAATCCTTTTCGTCGCGACGTTGCTGCGTTGTTTTCTTCTGTCGGTCAACATGTACCTTGTCTCGCGCGTCGGCCAGCGAACCGTACTTGACATCCAGCAGCATTTGTTCCGCAACACGCTGCAAATGGAACTTCATGAACTGGACGTTCGCGGGACAGGCGACTTGATCAGCCGGATTCGTGGCGAAACCGGCTCGATCGGGGTCGCGATCACGACGTTGTTCGGCAAGACCCTCCGCGAACCGCTGAAGATGTTCGCATGCGTCGCGGGAGCGGCGTTTGTCAACTGGCGACTGTTGTCTTTTTCGCTCATCATTGTTCCGATTGCGGCCGCCGTGATGCTCGGCCTGGCGCGGGTTACCAAACGAGCGCATCGCCGGGCGATCGAGGAATCGGCGGTGCTCCTCGACCGGCTTTTTCAGGCGGTCGTTTATCTGCGACTGGTGAGGGCGTTCAATATGCAAGACCACGAGCACGACCGCTTTCGCACGGTCGCCACGGACGTCTACCGGAAATCGATGCGCATCAGCCTCTTTGGCGCACTGGCGCGCAGCAACAGCGAAGTGCTGGGCGTTGTTGTGATCGCGATGTCGGCAATCGCCGGTGCTTATCTGGTGCTGAACCGGGAAACGCACCTCCTTGGAATGAGGCTTTGCGCGACGCCGATGACGCCGAGCGAAATCATGCTGTTTTTCGCCTTCCTGATCGGCGTCGCGGACCCGCTTCGCAAGATGGGCGATGTTTACAACCAGATTCAGGCGGGTGCGGTCGCCGCCGATCGTGTCTTTCCGCTGTTCGACCGGACTCCCGCCATTCAGGACCCGGCCAGCCCGCGGCGGCTCGATTCGCAACAGGCTTCGATCGAATTTCGCAATGTCGGCTTTCGCTACGAGACACCAGACACTGGTACGACTACCGGCGAAACGACGGCATTTGAACTCCGCGATTTTTCGCTCATCATTTCGCAAGCAAGCTCACTGGCGATCGTCGGTGCCAACGGTTGCGGAAAAAGTACACTGATCAACCTTCTGCTGCGATTTTTCGATCCGCGTTCAGGCGCTGTGTTGCTGGCCGGCAACGACATTCGCGAGTACCGGCTGGCCGATCTGCGACAGTCCATTGGCTACGTGACGCAGCAGACGATGCTCTTTAACGACACGATTGCCAACAACCTGCGCTACGGAACGCCCGACGCAACGCACTCGCAAGTCGTCGATGCCGCCCGCGCGGCGCACGCTCACGAGTTCATTGACCAGTTGCCGGAGAAATACGAATCGTCGATTGGCGAACACGGGGGGAAATTGTCAGGAGGTCAGCGGCAGCGGCTGGCGCTGGCCCGCGCCATCCTCAAGAATCCGCCGATCCTTGTTCTCGACGAGGCGACGAGCCAGATCGACCCCGAAAGCGAGCAGTTGATTCACCATTCGCTGGCCCGATTCATGCAAGGCCGCACGACCATCATGATCACGCACCGCCTCTCAACGCTCGATCTCGCCGACCGGATTCTCGTGATGAGTGAGGGCGAAGTAATTGACTGCGGCACGCACGCGGAACTGATGGCCCGCTGTCCCGCCTACCGGCGCCTTCGCGCCACGCAAATGCGGGAGGCCGCCTGATGAACGCGGTACGTCGCGTCGACGAGACGCTTCCCTTCGACCAGTACCGGCTGGCTCGGGACATCATTCGCCATGAGGCCAAGGCGCTGGAACGGCTTGCCGGCAATTTGCCAGCCGGATTTGACGAGGCCGTACGAATGGTCTGCGCGTGTCGCGGGGCGGTGATCGTCACCGGGATCGGCAAGGCGGGCTGGATCGGTCAAAAGGTATCCGCCACGCTCGCGTCAACCGGCTCACGCAGTCACTACCTGCATCCCTCCGAGGCTATGCACGGAGACCTTGGCCGCATTGGTCCCGACGACCTGGTCCTGACGTTCAGCAACAGCGGTGAGACCGCCGAAGTGCTGCA
Source organism: Pirellulaceae bacterium (assembly GCA_041747075.1). Lineage (GTDB taxonomy): Bacteria > Planctomycetota > Planctomycetia > Pirellulales > Pirellulaceae > CAJQPP01. The sequence goes on along the minus strand of JBGTFW010000202.1, from coordinate 22,179 downwards.
ATTGCTGCCAACGCTCGCGCGCGCCCGTGTCCCGCTTCTTTCCGTTGTCGCCACGGCGGACAATTCGCTCGCCCGCGCCTCGGCGGTTGCGCTCGCTTACGGACCGGTGACGGAGGCCTGTCCGCTTGGCCTGGCACCATCGACCAGTACCACACTGATGCTGGCGCTCGGTGACGCACTTGCCCTGGTCGCCAGTCGGCAAAAGGGCTTTCGCGCGATCGACTTTGCCCGCTTTCACCCCGGCGGGAGTCTTGGCCGCAAGCTCGCATCGGTTGATGAAGTCATGCGGCCCATCGATCAATGCCGCCTTGCCATCGAACATGAAACGATTCGCCAGATTTATGTTCGGCTGCGCGGCCCGGCGCGTCGCAGCGGTGCCGTTCTGCTGACCCATGAAGACGGCGAGTTGACCGGCATCTTCACCGACAGCGACCTGGCACGAATGCTTGAGCGGCAGGAGGACCACCTGCTCGATCAGCCAATTTCGGCCGTCATGACGCGAAATCCCAAGTCCGTTGCGTCGGGAGTCAAGGTCGCCGAAGCGATCGAGATGCTTTCGGCGCACAACATCAGCGAGTTGCCGGTGATCGGTCGCGGCGGCAAACCGCTGGGAATCATCGACATCACCGACGTCGTCGGTTGGGTTTGAGACGACCCGCTTGCCGCGCCCGTTTGGTCGGATCGCCGATTGCTTGCGGAGAAAATGCAAGCGCCGAGTTGTCCGACTGAGCACATCGGAGCAGTTGCGGCTTCCGCTACGACATGTCCCGAATCTCCGTAGCGGAACTCGCGGAGAGTTTCGATTTTAGCAGGGCTTAACAAATGCTTAAACGCCCGCGCGTTAAAAACGGCTTCCGCTACGATTGCCAGTCCGCGATTCGCCCCTGCCCGTCGAATTATTATAGCTGGTGCGGGTCGTTCCGGCAGTCGTGGAACTCGCGGAGAGTTTCGGCCTGGGTCGACGGCAACATTCGTCCATTGGAAATTGACGCGGAGTCGCAGCGACGCAAAGACGCGGAGGAAAACGACCCTTTCAACCTTCGTGTCTCCGTGTCTGCGTTCCATTCCTTCGGAAGAACCGACCAATTGCTGAGCGTGTCGACCTGTTCGCGTGACCTTGAAAAGCTGCACGCGACCATCCTCGACCCCAAAAAAGTACAATGTCCCTCTTTCCTTCTTCCCTCTTTCCTTCTTCAATGTCCCCCTTTCCGGTTTTGTCCCCCTTTCCGGTTCATCCGATTCCGCGACTTGGGTGCATCGAATTGTTCGTCGGCGTTTTGCAGTACCGGACGACGACGACCTCGCCCTCGAATTGGCATTTGGTCAGTCCGTCCAAAATCATCGTCTGTATTGTATCAGGTTTACCGCCTCCCGATCCAGCGCCGATTAGCGGCATGGCAATTGATTGATACCGGCGGTCGCGGGCAATTGCCATGGCATTGCGAACGGAATCGCGGATGGCTGGTTCGGATGATCGCCCAAGCATGATGATTCCGGCGACATGAATTATGGAGTCCACATTCTGGTCGAGCAGGTCTCCATCAACGACGGTCACATTCATGCAGCGTGTGTTCCATTTGATGGACCGGCAACTTTTTGGGCCGGTTGCCAAACGGAATCATCTGCAGGACCCACTCTCTGCGGAGCCGTTTGGAAAGCGCAAGTCCCTGCAATCGTTACAACCGGCTTGTGTCCGGGAAAGCGACACGTCCCGCTGCCACTCAAGTCAAGGCACAGCATCAGCAGGCTAATCGAGCAGCCAGGCAGGCCGCAAGAACATTGTCTATGGAGCGGTGTCAAATCCAAGCCAAAGTTTAACCGCGCCCTCAACCTGCGTCATCTGATCGTCAGGCAAAGTGCCGATGCGGCGAATCAGCTTCACCGTCGGTATTGTGATGATGTTCTGTGCGTCAAACGCACCTGGCTTTAAAAAGCGGACATTCGAGCGAATCTCGAATCGTGAATCTCGAGTGCTCGTTGTGTGCGGCACAAGAGTTGTCAATGCGCGGTCGTTGTCGCCGTCGGCAGGAATGTTGAGGACCAAGCAAGGCCGCACCTTTGCAACCATACCGAGATCGACAAGCCACACATCAGCCCGGGTCGGCATCGTTGCCATTCGATTCCTCAGCGTCCAGCGTTTGGAAGAGTTGATCGGCGATCCCTACGAGCTGGCCGTCCGAAACCAATGTGTCCGGCAATTCACCGCTCCGTCGGAGCATGGCGATCAGCAATTCGTGCTGCTCCATTTCAGGCAGTGACTCGAATGTTGCTAACAGTTGTGTTGCGGTGTCAGACATCGCTGGACCTCGTGAACAATGTGTGCCTCAATTATAGTCGGACGAACGCCGGCCGTACCGAGCCGCCGTCCAGGAGTTTGATTCAAAAGGCACGCGTCGGCGGCTTATTGTAATCCCGCACGCTTTGCTGGCCAAAGCGGGAGCCGGAACGCAGCTCGGAGCGAATGGCCAGCAGCTATCTTGTGCGGCAATAATCTTGACGTTCATTTTCCAACACCCAGGCGGGTGGGTAAAAACCGGTCGCTGACGAATCAAGGCCGCTGCCGCATCTGGCTCAACACCAAGTAACGACTCCACCGAAGACGCTCGCAGCGACCGGTTTGACTTTGACAAAACGAATCCTCAGATGAAGTGAACTTCCAAAACACTCTCAATAAGCCTTTCGCAGTTCAAAGTCATTCGAAGCCTCCACCGGCTGGCTTCTGCCGCCGGGGTTCGCCCTGAACCGGACTGCGATGTGTATTTTGCCTTGGGAGCCATGTTCTCTTCATTGTTTGTCGCCTGCTGCGCACGCTGCGAGCTGCTCGATTGAGTCCGGAAAGTACATCAATGCCGACGGAGCGGACCGCGCTCGATTTCACGAAGGTACTCCTCGGCGTCCTCGGCCGCGCGACGGTCCCGATATTCGCTGAAGTCCGTTACGAGGATCATCCGCGCGCTGAACGTGAAGACCCACGCAAGGACGCCGAGCAAAAGGAGCTTTTCCAGCACCGCCGACGAATGCGACTCGTCGGGATTTCCACTGAGAAGGGCGGCCACCGAACTCGTCGCACTGATCCCGCAGGCGATCGCCAGCATCGCAACGCCAACGCTTGTCAACGGCAGCACAAGCGTCGTGTTCTCGCGGCTTGTCAACATCGCTCCCGCATGGATGCTCGAACAGCCGAATATCAGGGTGAGCCACGAAAAAAGCGCAAGTTCGTGGCGCGTGGGATGCAGGTCGATCGGATGAAAACCCATCACGACGAGGGCAACGCAGGCGGCGGTCCCCAATACCGCGGCGAGCGTCAACCAGCCCGGCCGGTCCCACGCCTGCATCGGCATGAAGACAAAGTAGGGAACCAATCCGACACCAAGAACGATCAGTGAACCGTTGAATATCCGGCTGGCTGTTGCGTTTTCCTGTCCCGAAATGGCGTAGGTGCGGCCCAGGTCTGAAACGTGGTTCCGCGCCGGACTGTATCCGATCTCGTAGCGATCACGGGCGTTGCCCCCGGCGTAAAAGATCATCGCAATGAGAAAACAAACGACAAACTGGCCCGCGCCGAGAAACGCGACGATGAATCCGCCTCGCCAAATCTTGATCCACGTATCAACAGACATTTTTTCACGTGTTCGTCATGCCTGGCCGTCAGCGAAGGACGATTTTCCATCGAATTGTATAGCGAGTTTTTGCGTCCGATGGCTCTTCGTCCGGCGACCCGTCGTCGAAGTCCCCGCGCAGCCACGCGGCGTTGTCGTCCACCCGGTATTCGAACGCTTCTCCGGTGAACTCATCGTCCGGCGCGGGAAGGGTTATCAACTCATCCAGCGTTTCCGGAAAACGGCCATCGTGGCGGGCGGCGTAGTCGCGGATCGACTCGACGATGCGCAGTGCATCGACATAACGGTCCATACTGCGAATTCGCGCGAACTGCAAATGCGAATTCGGAAAATGGTAAAGCATCGCGGCGAGGATCGGGGACTCGGCGACGAACGATTCTTTCCGGGCCTTGAGTTCGCGCAGGTGGTCCAGCGCTCGTGGTGTGTCAAGCAACATCGCGGTAAACGTTTCATCCTGCAATTGCCGATGTACGGCGGTCAGATAGCGAATTGCCACTTCCTGACCGCTCATCGCAAGGACCCGGTCGGCGGAATCCATTCGCACAGCGTATCCCGGCAAGGAGGGCAATTCCTCGCGCCACCGCGGCAACTGGTCGACGACGATTTCCTCAAGCGATAGACCCCTGGTCAAATCCGCGAACGGGTGCGACAACGAGCGCAACTCGGCAAGCAACTTGTCACTCACCGCGGACCATTCCTCCGCGCCCTGAATTGAGTCGAGATTCCGCAATTCGGGAACGATCGATTCGAGCATCCCCCTCTCAACGTCGATGCAATCGCGAACGCGAACCAGGGGGCGCGGCAGCGCCGCCAATGCCCAGTAGAAATTGGGAGCCTCCTCGTGCTGGATCAACTCGGCGACCTGGTCGAGCAACATTTCATTATACACCGAAACGACCAGCCGACTTATCAGGAAAGGCGTTGCTTCGTAATGGCGCGCCGCCGCGAATCCAATCTTGAGTTTCTCGATGGCCAGGTCGAGATTCCCTTCCAGAATATCGCACCGGCATTGCAGTGCGTGCGCGGCAAAGAGGTCTCTCGACTGCTGGATGTCTGGTAATAAAATATCGTTTAACGGTACGCCGGAATGAATGGGATACTGCCAGTCGGCGGCCGTATAGAGCGCCGCCTGCCGAAATTCGTCGTACTGAATGGAGAGCTCGCGTGCCTCCACGACGTCGAGCTTGTCCGGAGGGACTTTGAGCAAATCCCGTGCGCCACGCAGTTTCGCCCAATAGTCCGATGTGGTCTCCCACGCCATGCGGAGAAAGGCTGGTGCCGCGTTCCCCGGCGTTCTCTCCATTAACAATGGAAAGAGTCGCACGTCGAGTACCGGCTCACGGATAACGCGCGGCGAAACGACGAATTCACGCCACTGAGGTTCGGGAGGCTCGGATTGCTGCCCCGCCGCGTGGAGAAGGGGGACCAAAAAAATCGCCGGTATCCAGGAAATCCGACGGATCGGACAGGCAAGAATTAGGAGCATTGGAATGCACCTCCAAACAACGACTTTTTCGGGATTTTATTGTCGGATTGTCGCCAAATCCGCTCCATCCGTTGGAATGCGGTGGGTAATTATAAGGGGGCACACGCTGCGCGGGAACCAGTCCGGGTAGGGATGCCCATGTTGAGTTTCGTCGACGGGTCCAGAGTCCAGAGCCAAAAGTCCAGAGTCCAGAGTCCAGAGTCCAGAGTTCGGAGTTCGGAGTTCGGAGTTCGGAGTTCGAAGCCTCGAACCCGGAAACCTGAAAACCCTTGACCGATCCCCCGCTGTGTAATATCGTATTAACAGGTTAATACATTGGACCAAAGGGATGAAGAACCGGAAAACGGGTGAAAAACCGCGACCGTCCGACTACCGACGCCTCTGCGAGGCGATCGCCGCGCTCCGTTCGTCCCGCGAGTGCGCCGATTTCCTCGCCGACCTCTGCACTCCCGCCGAACTCGAGGCAATGGCCGACCGGTGGCGCGCCGTGCAGTTACTCAAGGCCGGCAAGTCCTACCGCGAAATCAGCCAGGCGACCGGAATGAGCGTCACCACGGTGGGCCGCGTCGCGCGATTCATGACGATGGGCCGCGGCGGTTACGAACTTGTTTACAATAGGACGCATCGCCGCAAGTAAAGGGGTGCCCACTTTATTCTCCACCACGTCGAAACGAGAACGTTCGCATGAGACTCAGGATCGCCATACAGAAATCAGGCCGGCTGGCGGACGCCTCGCTCGAACTGCTGAAGAAGTGCGGTATCACCTTTGCCCACAGCCGTGACCGGTTGTTCTCTTTTGGTCGGACGCTTCCGCTCGACCTGCTCTGCGTCCGCGACGACGATATTCCCCAATTGCTTCAAGAAAACGCCTGTCAGCTTGCGATTGTCGGACAAAACACCGTCCGCGAGTTTGAACTGGAAAACGACAACTCGCCCCCGTTAATCGAGGAACTGCGTTCGCTCGATTTTTGCCATTGCCGCCTCTCGGTGGCGGTCCCTGAAAAATTCGACTACCGCGACGCAACGTCGCTTGCCGGCAGGAAGATCGCCACGAGTTATCCAGCGACTCTCCGGGACTTTCTCTCGTCGCGCGGCGTTGACGCCGTGCCCGTTCGACTTTCGGGTTCCGTCGAGATTGCCCCCCAACTCGGAACAGCCGACGTGATCGCCGATCTCGTCTCGACCGGCACGACGCTCAAGGCCAATCATTTGCGCGAGGTCGAGACGATCCGCAACGTCCAGGCGGCCCTCTATCGAAATCGGTGTGTGCTGCACGACGAAGGCGAGGCGCTGATCGACAAACTGCTCAAGCGAATCGACGGCGTCCAGCAGGCCGCGGAAAGCAAATACGTGATGTTGCACGCGCCACGGGAAGCTGTCGAACGGATCACGCGATTGCTCCCCGGTGCGGAATCGCCGACATTGTTGCCGCTGGAGGGGGAACCTGGCCGCGTCGCCTTGCACGCCGTTTGTCGCGAAGCCGTCTTCTGGGACCACATCGAGGAACTGCGCGACGCCGGCGCGACTGCCGTCCTTGTTCTGCCGATCGAAAAAATGCTTGCCTGACCCGCGACCCGCAACCATGACGCCCATCCTCGAATGGAGACTGCTCGACGCCGCCGCGCAACGTGATGCCCTCGCCCGCGCGCCGCGGACCCGCTCGCGAGAGATCGCCGAAGCGGTCGCCGCAATCATCGCCGACATCCGCGCGCGCGGTGACGCGGCGGTTATCGAGTTGTCCCGACGGCATGACGGGTCTCGTCGCGATTCATTGCGCGCCTCCCGCGGCGAGCTGGAGGAAGCACGGAGGCGCGTCCCGGCGGAACTCGAAGAGGCCCTCGAAATCGCCTGGTCCAATATCCACCGGTTTCATCAGGCCGGCGCGCCGCGAGAGTTTGCGCTTGAGACGACCCGCGGGGTCACCTGTCGAACGCGATTCTCGCCCATTTCACGAATTGGATTGTACGCGCCAGGCGGCGCGACACCGCTTCCTTCCTCGGTCATGATGACCGGCATTCCCGCACAAATCGCCGGGTGTCCGACAAGGCTGTTGTGTACGCCGCCCAACGAACAGGGAACGATCGACCCGGCAACCGCCTGGGCGGCGTGGAAATGCTGTATTGAAAACGTGTTTCTCGTCGGCGGTGCGCATGCAATTGCTGCGATGGCCTTTGGAACCGGGTCGATCCCCGCCGTCGACAAGTTGTTCGGCCCTGGCGGTCCGTGGGTTACACTTGCCAAACAGCAAATTGCCGCCGGAGAGAGCGGAGTGAGCATCGACATGGCCGCAGGACCGTCGGAGGTTCTCATCCTCGCGGACGACGCGGCGCGGCCGGCGTTTGTCGCTGTTGACATGCTTGCGCAACTCGAACATGGACCCGATTCCCAGGCGATTCTTGTCACAACCAGCAGGCACCTGGCCGAGAGCGTGCAAACGGAACTTGCCAGGCTGTCCAATTCACTCTCGCGGAGCGAAGTGATTGGGCAATCGCTGGAGCATTCGCGCATGATCCTTGCCGGTTCATTACCGGAAGCGACGGAGATCGCCAATCGGTACGCGCCCGAACACCTGATCATTCAAACCGCGGACGCCGAACAAATGAGCGATGAGATCACGGCGGCGGGGTGCATTTTTCTGGGTCCGTGGACGCCCGAAGTACTTGGTGACTATTGCAGCGGGACCAACCACGTCCTTCCCACGTCCGGTTACGCCCGTTCGTGTCAGGGATTGTCGGTCGCGGATTTCATGAAGCGAATGACGATTCAGCAAGCCGATCGCGCGGGGTTCAATCGTCTCGCACCGGTCGCATCCGCGCTCGCGCGTTGGGAGGGTCTCACCGCTCACGACCTGGCGATTACAACGAGGAAAAAATGCCAAGAGGCTGACTCGCCATGACAGTCGAAAATCTGTTTCGCGATGACTTGCTCCGGCGACGTGGCTACGCGGCGGCAAGTGCCGGCAATCCCGATGCCGTTCGCCTGCATTGCAACGAAAACCCGTGGCAACCGCCAGGCGTCGGCGGCGCAGCCCTCAACCGCTACCCCGACCAGCAGCCGCGCGAATTGATTGCCCGCCTCGCCGGGCTGTATGAAACCCGGCCCGCGAACGTGCTCGTCACTCGTGGCGCGGATGACGCGATCGATCTGGTGATTCGCGGCTTTTGCGCGCCGAGACGCGACGCAGTGGTTCAATGTCCGCCGACTTTTGTGATGTACGCGTTCTTCACGGAGCTGCACGGATGTCGCGTGGTCGACGTTCCCTTAACGAATACGGAAACAACAGAGTCGTCTTTCGCACCGCGAGTGTCGCGTTCCCCGGCGGATCAAGGGGCCACCAGCACCGAAGTTGTTACTCCCGCGATCGCGGTTGCCGCGAATTTTGCGGTGGACTGGGAGGGAATTCGCCGAAAGTCTGTCGAGGGAGCGCGACTGGTGTTCCTTTGCTCGCCAAACAATCCGACTGGCACGCTGATTGACCGGGAGGAAGTGCTGCGGCTGGCAAGCGATGTGCGGGAACGGTCGGTCGTCGTGGTTGACGAAGCTTACATCGAATTCGCGGATCAACCGGGTCTCGCCGATTGCATCGACACGCATCCCAATCTTGTCGTGCTGCGAACGCTCTCCAAGGCATGGTCGCTGGCCGGCGCGCGCCTGGGAGTCGTCGTCGCGAACGCCGAAATCGTCGATTACATGCGGCGTGCGGTCGTCCCCCCGTTTCCGCTTTCGCGATTGAGCGTCTCGGCGGCCCTCGAAGCTCTTGACCCAAAAAGCCGCGAACAGTTCCGGCGAAGGATTCGCGACATCATCGAATGCCGCGAGTGGTTGCGGCCACGTCTCGAGGCAATGAGTTTTATCACGCGTGTCTACGCGGGAGCGGGCAACTTTCTCCTCGTACACGCGAGGGAGGCGGCGCAGCTGGTGGATCATTGTCGCGAGCGCGGATTCCTGCTCCGCGACCAGTCGAGTCAGGCGGGATTGTCCAGCCACGTGCGAATTTCGATCGGGACGCGCGCGGAAATGGAGGGACTCCTGCAAATCATGCGGGAATTCGAGGCGCTCTCATGACGCGACGACGCAAGATACTCTTTATCGATCGCGACGGGACGATTATTTGCGAACCGCCCGACGAGCAAATTGACTGCTTTGAAAAGTTGCGGTTTGTCGATGGAGTCATTCCGGCCCTCGTTCGATTGCTCGATCACGGTTACGAGCTGGTGATGGTCAGCAACCAGGACGGGTTGGGAACCGCCTCCTTTCCACGGGAGTCGTTCGAGGGCCCCCACCGGCTCATGTTGCAGGTTCTCAATTCGCAGGGCGTCCACTTTTTCGCCGAACATATCGACGCGTCGTTTCCCGCCGACAGTTCGCCGAACCGCAAGCCGGGTCTTGGCATGGTACTTGAATATCTCAAGTCGGGGGAACTGGACATGTCGCAAAGTTGCGTGATCGGGGATCGCGAGAGCGACATGCAACTGGCGTCGGGCATGGGGATTGCCGGATTTCGCGTCGGCGAGGGACATTGGTCGTGGCGGGAACTTGCCGAACGGATGATCGACCGGCCGCGCGTCGCCACGGTCGCGCGAACAACTCGCGAGACTTCGATCGAGACGACGGTCAATCTGGACAGCCGCCCCGTCACAACGGAAATAGAAACCGGGATCGGCTTTTTTGATCACATGCTGGAGCAACTGGCGGTCCACGGCGGATTTTCGCTCGTCGTGCGCTGCACGGGTGATTTGCACATCGACGCACACCACACGATCGAGGATACAGCGCTCGTCATTGGCCGTGCGCTCGACGAGGCACTGGGGGACCGGCGCGGGATCGGACGGTACGGATTCCTGCTCGCGATGGATGAATCGCAGGCCAGTGTGGCGATCGATCTGTCGGGCCGTCCGGCTCACGTTCAGCGGGGAAAATTCACAACCGACCGCATCGGCGAGTTTCCGGCGGAAATGGTCGCACATTTTTTCCAGTCGCTTTCCCAAACGCTTCGAGCGGCGATTCACGTGGAATTTCGCGGTGAGAACAATCACCACATGTGCGAGGCGATCTTCAAGGGGGTGGGCCGGGCGCTGCAAGCCGCGGTTTGCCGAACCGGCCAGTCGACAACCCCTTCGACCAAGGGAGTGCTTTGATGGCAACGGTCGCGATCATCGACAGTGGCGGCGCGAACATCAATTCCGTCGTTTTCGCCTGTCGGCGACTGGGTGTCGAGCCGGAATTTACCGGCGACCGGCAAGTGATCGAGAGCGCCTCGCACGTGATTCTGCCGGGCGTTGGTGCCGCCGCGACGGCGATGCAACGGTTGCGCGAACTTGAACTGGTCGATGTGATTTCCAACCTGAAACAGCCCGTGCTGGGCATTTGCCTCGGCATGCAGTTGTTGTTCGAGTCGTCGGACGAAGGCGATACAAAGTGCCTTGGAATTATACCGGCGCGAGTGACGGCAATCGCGCGATGCAACGGCCTGTCGCTGCCGCACACGGGCTGGAACGAAGTGCGGATTCGCAATGAACGGGCGGAGCATCCCCTTTTCCAGGGATTTGATCCGATGCTTTATGGTTACTTTGTTCATGGTTTCGCGGCACCCGTCGGGTCGTGGACAATGGCTCTCACGCGGCACGGTGACGAGTTCTCGTCAATCGTTGCACGAGACAACTTTTGCGGTATCCAGTTTCATCCGGAAAGGTCCGGCGAGGCCGGGGCGCGGCTACTGGACAATTTTTTCTGCCTCGAATGGCGACGGGGAAACGAATGAAGCTCGCAACGACTGGTCTCGCCCGACGGATTATCCCGTGCCTGGACGTTCGCGACGGGCGGGTCGTCAAGGGCGTTCGCTTCCGCGATCACCGGGACGTGGGAGACATCGTCGAGCTGGCGATGCGATATCGCGACGAGGGCGCCGACGAACTGGTCATGTACGACATCACGGCCAGTCCCGACGCCCGCACCGTCGACGTCACGTGGGTGGAGCGCGTGGCGCGGGTCATCGATATTCCCTTTTGCGTGGCGGGCGGCATTCGCGACGTGGCGACGGCAAGGCGGGTCCTTCACGCCGGTGCCGACAAGATTTCGGTAAATTCACCGGCGCTGGAAAGGCCCTCGCTGCTCACCGAACTGGCCGACGCGTTCGGACGCCAGTGCGTCGTTGTCGGCATCGACAGCCTTCGCACCGAACGAGGTCTCGAGGTCAAGCAGTTGACTGGCAGGCCCGAGACGACTTGCGCCGCCAACCGGATGACGCTGCCATGGGTTGGGGAAGTCCAGGAACTTGGTGCCGGCGAGATCGTGCTCAATTGCATGAACCGCGACGGCGTTGCGACGGGATACGACATCACGCAATTGCGGCAAGTTCGCGCCGTCTGCGCGGTGCCACTTGTCGCTTCCGGCGGTGCCGGCTCGGTTGACGACTTCGTAGCCGTCTTTCGCGAGGCCAATGTCGACGGTGCGCTGGCGGCCACGGTTTTTCACGATCGAACGATCAATATTCGCCAATTGAAATCCCGACTTGCAACCTGTGACATTCCGGTGCGACCTTGAATCCCGTGAATCCCGGCGACCGTCTGGCCGAGAGACGATCGCTTGACGGGCAATAGACTCGGCGTTTCCACCTGGTGATGCCGAACTGGCATATCAAAGGCCTTGAGACATTTGCGAACTGTTGGAATGTCGATTTTCATGGGTTGGATGGGTTCTCTGAATATGGACGTGTACCCCGGCAATCGGGGTAATTTTGACAGCCCCAGAATTGCGAACCGGGAGTCGGCCCTTTACGGGCGGTTCGCAGTGCCATCGGTTGATTACATTTCGGGCAGAGCGGCGGGTCGAGTTGATTGGACGGATCGGTATGATCGGACGGATCTGTCAGATTTTTTGAGCCGCCAGACCGATGTTTCCGCCGCGCGGCGGCGAGTTGTTCGGTGTATCCGCCCCCCTGGATGAAATCGCGTTCCAGAGACTGGAGTTGTTTGTCCAACAGATAATTGGCCTGGTGGATCAAACAGATGACCGTGTTGGCGGCGTGTTCCGGGGACTGGTTTTCGACGAGGTCTCGGTAGGTGTCGTAGGGCGTTGCGGGAATTTTATCGGACGGGTGGGTGATTTTATCTGACTGATCGGTCGGATTTTTTTCACGTCCCATCGCGCGGACGCGGCGCGCCAATGCGTGGTCCTTGTCCCACAGGGGCAGTCGCCTTTGTCGCAGAAAGTCTTCGTAGTCCAGCAATAGTTCGTCGAGGCTAGCGCGGGCTACACCGACCAGCCGCAATTCGATTTGGCTGGAGGTTCCCGAGGCGCGGCTTCCTTCGGCGATGTTTTGCCGACCGCTGCGCGCGGCTTGAACCATTTGGTCGTGTGTTCGGGAGCGTTTGTCGATGAACCGGTCACAGAAGGCAACGGTTGCGTCGTAAACGATTTCGGAAACCTGGAATGAACGGAGGTTTCGGTAACCGCCAGCGCGGCGCATCATCCGGTAGGCGTTGGGTTCTGATCGGACGGAACCTGATCGGTCAGATGCGACGGATCGGTCGGATCGGCAAGTATCTGATCGGACGGATTGGTCGGATCGGACTGATCGGTCAGATTGTTTTCCCATGATTGTTCTCCTGCGTATCAGGCGTTGCGCAACTCCATTGAACAGATGACGTGCGGTTCCTGCAATTCCTGGTCGTCAAAAAACGCTTCATCGGTTCCAACCACTTCGGCGTTTTCCCCACATGGGAACTGGCAACCCATACGTTTCACGATCCGGCGAACGGGGCAACGGGGCAGCGGGGAACGTGGCGAGTGGCCCGCGTTCAGGGTATAAACTGATGTCCGTTGTTCAGACCGCCAAATGGTAATCCATGACGATCAACCTTGACGCGATCGATTGGGAAAAAGGAAACGGGCTGGTCCCCGCCATCGTCCAGCATGCGGTTGACGGTCGCGTCCTCATGCTCGGCTACATGAACCGGTCGGCGGCAAGCAAAACGATCGAAGGCGGGCGGGTGACGTTTTTCAGCCGGTCGAAGAACCGGCTCTGGACAAAAGGGGAGACGTCCGGGAATCACCTGAGCCTGGTGGCGCTCGATGTCGATTGCGATGGCGATGCGATTCTGGTGTTGGCGGACCCCGCCGGCCCGGTTTGCCACAAGGGAACCGTGACGTGCTTTTCACGGGGCGACTTGCCGGGCGATCTTTTTCTGTCGCAACTCGCTGAACGGATCGAACTTCGGCGCGACGCCGATCCGAAGTCCAGTTACACATCGCGCTTGCTCAAGGAGGAACTGCATCGGGTGGCGCAAAAGGTCGGCGAGGAGGCGCTGGAGACGGCACTTGCCGCAGTCTCCCGCGACGACGACGCGGTTCTCGACGAGTCGGCGGATTTGATTTATCATCTGCTCGTATTGCTGGCGAAAAGGGGTCTCACGTGGTCAGCTGTGGTTGACCGGTTGCGTCAACGTCACGAGTCGTCGTCAGTGCCCAAGGCGGGACTCGAACCCGCACGGGATTAACTCCCCCAGGATTTTAAGTCCTGTGCGTCTGCCAATTCCGCCACTCGGGCCATGGAGATTCGGTTGTTTAGCGCGACAATCGTGCGCTCCTGCCTGGTAACAGGCGGCTGACGACGGTCTTGCCCCGGCTGACGACCGGAGCGAAAACGCTAGAATACCCGCGACCATGATTTTAACCGGCACAGGGTGCCTGAACGACCCCTTGATGATCGCGCAGTCCAGTTTAACGGCGGGAATGGCCCTTGCCGACGTCGCGGGGTTTCTCCCCACGCGCGCCTCGTTCATGCTCGATTTCGTCTGCCTTGCGATGATCGGCATCGTCGTCGTCATGGGAATCAGCATCGGGCTTGTCCGCAAGGGAAAGTTTCACGCGCACAAGCGGATTCAGATCACCACCGCGATCATCTTGCTGGCGACGATCCTCGCCTTCGAGATCGATATGCGATTTGTCACCGATTGGCGAACACTGGCGGAACCCTCTCCGTGGTACGCTTCCGGACTGGTGGACTTGATGCTTTCCGTCCACCTGATGTTCGCGATTCCGACTCCGCTGGTGTGGATCGTCACATTGGTCCAGGCCTTGCGAAAGTTTCCTGATCCGCCCCGACCCGGTGCCCACAGCGGATCGCATCGCCGCTGGGGCTGGGCGTCGGTCATTCTGATGAACCTGACCGCCGTGACCGGCTGGATGTTCTATTGGGTGGCGTTTGTGGCCTGAACGGAACCGGTTAAGCGGTGTCCATCTACCCGTGAATCGGCAATGCGTATCTGTTACTGGTCAGGGGGGCGTTGACCGAGCTGAATGGTCTCGTCGCGCGTTTCGCCGTCATGACGAATTTTTACGGGAATTTCGTCGCCTGGCTGGTGACTGGCAATAATGATAACCATTTCGTTGAAACTGGTAATCGGGTAGTTGTCGAGTTCGAGGATCGCGTCCCCTTCAACAATTCCGGCGTTGGCGGCGGCGGTCCCGGCCACGACGGTCATCACGCGACAGAGCGGGCGATTCTCGACCTCACGAATGGGGGCATCCTTCTCGTCGCCGAAAGCTAACGCGAGTTCATCGGCAGCGGTTTGAAGGCTGACGCCAAGGAATGCGTCATGGCCGGTCGACGTGACCTGAATGTTCGCGTGCCGGGCGATGAAGTCAAGCATTTGCGGAGCGTCGTATTTGCATCGCTCCAGCGTTACCGCGCGTAGCCCGGGTATCGAGGCAAGGACCTCCAGTTCCTCCTTCGAAACGTTGCGTTCGCGGAACAGAATACAGGAAACCGACGGGAGCAGTTTCAACAGTCCCATGCCTTCCGCCGCATCGGTTGCATCGGCGTCGATCGTCACGGACCAGGAATTCGATGTCGCGCCGTCAAGGTGGACCATGCGACCGTCGAGGAGAATGGTCGCATTGGCGGCAAGGGGATTCTCGTTTCCGGGGCGCCTGGCACCGGCGTTTGATCTGGAAAGCGTCGCTTCAAGACGCGACTCGAACTGCTCTCCTGATTCGGCCAGAATGGCGTCGACTTCCTTCAGCAATTCGCGGGACGACGGACGATCCTCGCGCCTCGGCGGTGCGGCGCGAGCCGATTTTTGGGAAGCCGACTGGTTTTCTCCGCTCAAGTCCCCCGATCGACTGATAATGATGATCCGGTCGCCAATGAGATCGCCGTCAAGCGAATGGACATCGATTCCGAAGCTCTTGATTCGGCCAATCGTTCGCTCAAGCTGTTCCGCTTTCCACAATTCGGCGACTTGCTCCGCTGGCTCGACGAGGTGTGGGTAACCGCTGTTTCCGAGATAATGGAGGATCACGGCAATGCGCGTCATGCCGACTTCAGATGCCTGGCCGCCAACCCTTTGCAGGATTCGCGCGGCGCGCATCGCCGATTCCGGTGGTCCATCGACTAGCTGCTGAACGACGGGTCGAACGGCGGTCATTCCAAGTGAAGTGAGCGTGCGTTCCGCCTGTTCCCGTTGACGAAAACTTGAACTGTCAAGTTGCCGGACGAGGGTCTCGAGGTCGCGCGGTGCCGGTTTCCCGGAGACTGTTTCGATCGACTGGGCATCGAGCAATGAAGGCAACGCATTCCCGCCGACCGACGCGAAAAAGCCGATCGCGACAAGTGCCCGAATCACGGTTTTTGCGAGCGAACACTCAACTCGATTCATAAGTTTCCTGGCGCTGTAAACGCCGCCGGTTTCAATACCTCGAATGCCCCCGGCCCTTGACAAGACATTGTATCGTCCGGCAATCGCCCGGTCGATCCGGTTTTCCTTGTGCCTCACGTATACTACGATCAGGGCGTTACCGCCAGAGAGAAGTCTTTCACCAAGCGCCGGCAGATGGTCCGAAATCTCGTTCTGTTTGCAGCATTGCTCGCTGTTTTTCAGACCCGAGGGGCGTCGGAGGGCCTTGCTTGCCCCGGCCGCCAGGAAAACGAACGACGACCGTCCTCGAACGAGGATGAAATTGAGGCATGGGTGCGCCTGCTGGGCGACGCGGATTTCAGCCAGCGTGAGCTTGCCCGCAAGAAACTGAGGGAAGTCGGAGTGCCGGCCCTCGAGGTTCTCGACCGATATCATGACGCGGCGGATCATGAACTTCGGATGGCGTCCCAACGACTCTCCACGCAAATCCGGAAAGAAGGCCAACGCCGCGCGGTCGACGGGTTCCTCGGCGGCGAGACGACACTGCCTGGCTGGGAGAATTTCAGCAAATACGCGGGGGACGGGCGCGACGCGCGCGAGGCGTACAGTCAACTATTCCCGTTGTATTCGGTCGAACTTGAAACGATTTCCGATCCGGCAACCGATCGGATCGAATTGCTCGACCGGTGGCTCACCGACCACGATTACCAGCAATCCGCCCGCGTTGAATCCGACCGTGAGCGCTGGGCGCTTCTGTCGTTGCTGGTCGCCCGATTATTCGACGAGGCGGAGCAACCGGAGAAGGTTCCGGTACGCCTGCAGGTTCGATTGGGTCAGGCGATGTCGGGGCCGGAGGCGCGGCCGCGGCTCGAGGACGCGCGGTACGGGCCGCTGTTCCGTCGCGCAGTAACGGCGTGGATCGCCGCCAGGGAGGCCAGCCCCGTGGTACTGCCGATCCGTGTTTCCGTCGCCGCCAGGCTCCGACTGGAGGAGGGGCTGAAGCCGGCGATTCGTTGTCTTGAGGGCGTCGATGTTTCGGCCTGGCACAAACGCGCTGCCATTGACCTGATCGCGAGACTTGGCAACGAGGAACATATTTCCGTGCTCGAGCAGCATCTGGATGATACACTGGTCGTATACCGCGGAGCGCGGCGGGACGCCGACGGACGGCCCGTCGTCCATACCAGCCAGTTGGGGGACGTGGCGCTGGCGGCGCTGATCTTCCTGACGAAACAGAATCCGGCGGACTACGGATTCCCGGCAGGTCTGGGGGATCCAGCGGAGCCGTTGCCATTCACGCTTGCCTCGTGGCCCGACGACGAGTCGCGGGCCGCGGCGCGACGAAAGTGGAACGAGTACCGGCGACCGACGACCGGAGAGCGCGGTGACGACCCGCCGCCCGCCAGTTTCAACCAACCGAAAGCGCGATGACCGGCACGTCCGACAAGTCAGTAAAGTCACGAACGTTGCTGGCGTGCCAATGGCGCGATGTCGTGGCACTCAATTTCGACATTGACGACCGGACGTTGCAGCCACATGTTCCCGCCGGGACGCGCCTTGCAAAATACAACAACCACTCGATGGTCACGTTGATGGCCAAGAACGCGCGCGAGTTGCAGGCGTGGGGAAAGCCGCTGACGCTTTTTCGCTCGATTCGCTCGCTCGACTTGCGGTGCTACGTCGAGTGCGACACCGCCGCGGGCGCACTTCGCGGACACGTCATGTTGCGACACATCGTCTCCAGCCGGTTGTGTGCCCGACTCCTGAAAGTGCTTTACAAGTCGGCTTGCGACGTCGAGAAGATTACGCACACCGTGCAGAACTTTGAGACGGCCCAGCGCAACGCCCTTCCCTCGGCCGAATATCAGTGGACCAGCAATGGCGAGATGAATCATTTCTCCGTCCGGGCGCGGAAGGCGGGACGAAAGCCCGCCGCCGACTCGCGCGAGGAATTCGTGCTGCACCAGCAGTATCGTTTCGCGAGCAAACCGGAAGGGACGGTGGTGTACGCCATCCGCCAAACGCCGTGGGTCGTCTGGTCGGCCTCGTCAGGGAGCTACGAATGTGACAAGTCGCGCTTTCTCGGCGCGGATTTCGGACGACACCTGAAAAAACCCGCCACCATCATGATGTCTTCGGGGGGAGACGTCCGCATTTACCGCCCGCGCCCGATTTCGGAATTTCAGGGTCAGGCGTCGTCTTAAACCGCTTGCGGCGGCTTTCCAAAGCCGTTCGGGCCTGGAAGCCCGGGCGATCCGGTTTTGCCCGCGAATGATCGGGGACAATGGTCCTCGTGGACCGAACAAGCTATACTTGCGAGGTCCTTCCTGCGAGGTCCTTGATTCGTCGATTCGTCCGATTCGTGATCCTGAAAATGAACCAGATCTTGACCCAACGTTTGCCGAGTCTCGTGGTTTTCTCAGGCGTCGTCGCCGGCTTTCTTATTGCGACTTCGCTGACTTCGACGGCGCAGAACGCGACCGAAAAACCAGCCGACACGCCAACCGAGGCAAAGACCCACGAGGAATCCCTCGCGCCGGTCGAGCGATTTCTTCGCGTTCGGCGTGGCCGTGACGGTGATCCGGTGGCGATGGAAACGTCCGTTACCCGTTACGTCGGAACCAATGCGGAAGGTCAGCGGGTGACGGTCGACTTGATCGGCGTCGTGCATATTGGCGAACGAAAATACTACGAATCGCTGAATGAACTGTTTGGCCGGTACGACGCGCTGTTGTACGAGCTCGTCGCGCCGGAAGGAACGGTGATTCCCAAAGGGGGCCGGGGTGACGAGGGAATCATTAACCCGATCGCGGCGATTCAAAAGGGCATGCAGTCGATGCTCGGGCTGGAATTCCAGCTCGACCACATTGACTACACGATGAAAAATTTCGTCCACGCCGACATGTCACCCGACGAATTCCTTGAAAGCATGAAAACGAACGACGAGAGTTTCTTCAAGATGGCGCTCAAGGCGATCGGGCACGGCATCGGGCGGCAAAGTTCATCGGAATATTCGGACGCGGAATTGCTGATGGCGATGTTCTCGGGCGACCGCACGCGGCAATTGCGCCGCATCATGGCGACACAAATGAAGGACATGGAGGGCGGGATGGAGATATTTGAGGGGAAGGATGGATCGACCATCATCAACCATCGCAATCGCAAGGCCTTCGACGTGCTCAAGGCCCAGATCGCCGAGGGCAAGCAACGGCTCGGTGTCTTTTACGGTGCCGGGCATTTGCCGGACATGGACGAGTTGTTGCTTGACGAACACGGCCTGAAACGGGGCGGTCAATACTGGTTCGAAGCCTGGGACTTGCGGTAAGTCGTTCGTTTTTCCGTTTTCAGTCACCCGCTTGCCCGAGCCGGGCGAAACGATCCAATGCGGAACCCGGCGCGGAGCGAGGTGTTGTATAAGTGCTGCCCAGGATCGAAGCTGCCTCTACTGCCCAAGATCGAAACTCTACGCGAGTTCCGCTACGTGTTCCTCACCTTGACCACGGGAAGCCAGGATTATTAACGCGGCGCGGATACCTGTCTCCGAGCGTTGCCTGGAACCGGATCGGCGACCGTGATGGCATCAACCAGTTCGAGGACACCCGCCACGCGGCGACAGGAATTGAGCGCTACCTGGCGTTCATGGAAACTGTCGAGCCGCCCGGTAAGCGTCACGACCCCGCGCGCGACCTCGACTGTCAGATCACGAAAACGGGGGAAATGTTTGCTGTTGAGGTAGCTGCAAACCCGCTGGCCGACGTCGGCGTCGGAAAATCCGAACCGGACCTGGGAAGAAATTGCATTCGACATGGCGCGTCCTTTCATTTTCAAGGCCGCCGCAGGTCGAAAACGTCGTACTCGCGCCTTCCACCGACCGGCGTCCGTCATCGAAGCGTATTCGCGGAGAATCGATGTTCCGCCGATGAAGTATAGTGCATTCAGGACGGAACGCCGAAGCGGGCTTTTGCTGAAAAGCGGAGATTTTTTCCGGTGCAAGCATTTTGCGGTGTGCTGCGGTTTGCAGCGGGTTTACAGGATCGGTTTTGGCCGGAATGCGTGCAGGTTCGATTCCGCGTGAAGGGGCCTCAACGCGAAAGTCATGTTTACAACCCTCGCGACTCCCGGCATACTGTTCCTCTTCGTTGCGACGCCGTTTCGCGCGACCCCCATCGAAACACCGGAGTTACCAGGATGCCTCGCCTCGCGATAAGTGAATTTTCCATGGTCCGTTGGTCGCTCGAGGAAGAAATCCAGGAACTGTCGCGTCGCGGGATTCGCGAGATCGGAATCTGGCGAACCAAGTTATCCGACATGGACGCGGACGGCGCGGCGGACCTGCTGTACTCGTATGACATGCGCGTGTCGAGTCTCTCGTGGGCCGGCGGCTTCACGGGTAGCTGCGGCATGGGGTGGGATGACGCGGTTGCCGATGGTGCCGCCGCGATCCGAACCGCCGCGCGAATCGGTGCCGAGTGCCTGATTGTCCATCCTGGCCATCCCAACGGGCATACCAAGAATTATATGCGGCGGCTCTTTGGAGATGCGATCAATCGAATGCTGCCCGTTGCGATTGATTTTGGCGTCACTCTTGGCGTCGAGATCATGAACCGTTACGGGTCCCCCGGCTGGACGGTGTTCGATTCCTTTAACGAGTCCATTGATTTCGTCTGCAATTCCGCGAATCCCAATCTCGGGCTGGTGCTCGACCTGTTTCACGTCGGAGGCGAGCCGCGTGTGTTCAGCCAGCTTGAGCGGATTTGTCCGCGTCTGGCGCTCGTGCAACTGACCGACCGCATCGACCACGCCGGGGCGTCCCATCGCTGTCGTCTCGGCGAGGGTGTGATCCCGGTTGAAAACTGGTTCAATGCGCTGGAGGACCGCGGTTACCCGGGATCGTGGGAAGTCGAAACGTTTGGCCAGCAAATTGGCCCGTCGCGCTACCGGAAGCTGCTTGACGATTCCATCACCGAATTTGAACGGCTGCGCGAACAACGGGCGATCAGTCGCGGTGTTTCCGCCTCTTGACCCGCGGCGTTCCGGCCTCCTGACCTGTTGTGCTCAAAGTCAACGACCAGATTTCGATTCCGCTGCGCGAGTTTCAGTTCCGTTATGTTCGCTCAAGCGGACCCGGCGGCCAGAACGTCAACAAGGTCAACAGCAAGGTCCAGCTCCGCTGGGATTTGACGAAGTCCGCCGCGCTTTCGCCCGCCGTGCTTGAAAGGTTTCAAACCCGGTATCATCGACTCATTACCGGCGAAGGCGAACTGGTGCTCTCCAGTCAGCGGTTTCGGGATCAAGGGCGTAACGTGGCGGACGTTTTGGCAAAACTGGCGGAGATGGTCCGTTCGGTTGCCAAGGCACCTAAAAAGCGCAAGCCGACACGGGTTTCGCGGAGCCAGAAGGAACGTCGGCTCGATGCCAAACGGCGCCAGGCCGAGAAGAAACATCGTCGACAGGGATTCGATTGAGGACCGCCAGAATCAAGAGTTACCGACGTTGATCGCTCCGCTATCAACGGGGATGATCGCGGAGCGATCAACGACATTCACCCCAGGCACCGGATTTCCAGAGAATTTTTCCAGGATAATCGGCGTCCCGGCGAACAGCTTTTGAAAAACGTGGCGCAAGCTTCCAGCTTGCGAGAAACGAAATTGGCCGTGAAGATTACCCCAGTCGTCCGGTTTCACAAAATTCAAGTGGTACGATTATGTTTGGCAAACCGAGCTGGTTCCGCGAGAATTCCCGTTTAGCCATTCCCTTGCCGGTGGTCCGTGCGGGCTGGAGGTATTACGGAGGGTGGCTGGCGGCGATCCTCGTCCCGACCCTCATGCTGGTCTGGCGGGGACAAGTCTTCCCGGAAGCGATGATCTGGATCGGCGTCTCGGCGGGTGCCTTCCTGCTGGAGATTCGTCGACTTCAAAACGAGTTGCGCCAACGAAGCGCGCTGGCCCGAATGCACCATATCGACGACGCCGCGGGACCCGTCGAAACCGAATCGTGGCTGCTGGAAATCAAGCAGTGAAGTCCTGACGTCCTTGTCCGGATATGATAGTCTATGAGGCCCCGATTTCCGGCGTTTCCGGGAACCGTTTTTTCAGCCGATCAGACTCGTTCATGTCCACTCGCGAAGACATCGATCATATCCTGCAGTCGTGGCCCTTTGACCCGCTGGGGATCAACGTCCGTCAGGTAGAACTTTCCGACCGGGCCATCTTGCAGATGCGCGTCGACATGGGCGTTCTTCAGCTCGAAATCGACGGGCGTCCTGACGGCGCGCGCCCCCACGGAAAGCCGACTTATCTCGAATACCTGCGGGGCGAGGCAGCGAGAAACGCCGAGATGGTGCTTACCGAGCAGCAGTGCATTGAAGTGGACCGGGAGTTTGTCCAGTACTACCACCGTCGCGTCTGTTGGCTGCAACTCAAGGAGTTCGGGC
>JBGTFW010000201.1:0-2695 GCA_041747075.1 Pirellulaceae bacterium | reverse complement strand
GCTGGAAGCCGCAGCCACCGGCCGAATCCACGGGTTTCGCGACAATCTGGCCCGATGGCTCATTGAGCGACGTTTGGGCCAGTGGTATATTTGGCGCAGGTCAATACGTTTCAGGTCCGGGCGGCCAATGGCCCTGACGCTCCGAGTAGTCCGAGGCCGGAATGCGCTTTTGTCAACTTGATCGAATCAGGGAACTGGTTCCTCGCGAGCGGCTCGTCGCGGTAAGGAATGTTTCGCTCTCGGAAGAGTATCTTGAGGACCATTTTCCGCGCTTTCCGGTAATGCCCGGAGTGTTGATGCTCGAGGCGATGTTCCAGGCCGGCATGTGGCTGGTATACGCGACCAACGAATTCAGCCATTCGACGATTGTGCTGTCGGAGTCGCGGCAAGTCCGCTTTCAGGGTTTTGTCGAGCCGGGCTCGCAACTGACGGTCGTCGCCGAATGGGGAGACGTCGATGGCGACCGGTTTACCTTGCAGGCCGCCGGGCATGTTGGGGAGACCGTCGCGGTTCGTGGGCGGCTGGTGCTGGAACAGTTCAATCTCGCGAATCGGAATCTCGCCGACCCGGCGATTGACGCCTTTCTGATTCACAGCCGAATGAAGCAGTTCAGGCGTTTGCAAGACCCGAGAAACGCTTACAATTCATCGTTCGCCGGCGTGGACCCGACCTGGCGTAATGGCCGGGTCCCGTCATGACGTCATTGCCAGCCCGCAAAATGGCTTGATACCGGCACGCTTTCCTGACCGCTCCTCCCCTGTTCTTGAAATTTAACGGAGAAACTTGAATGCCCAGTAACGAAGAGGTCTTTGCCAAAGTCCAGGAAGCGCTCGTCGACGCGCTCGGCGTCGATGACGAGGACGTAACCCCGCAAGCCACGATGGTGGGCGATTTGGGTGCCGAATCGATTGACTTTCTCGACATCGTGTTCAAGCTGGAGAAGGGATTCGACATCCAGATTCCCCGCGACGAATTGTTTCCCGACGACATTCTCACAAACGCCGAGTACGTCCATGACGGCAAGGTGACGAGCGAGGGACTGGTGAAACTTCGTGAAAGGATGCCCTTCGCCGACCTGAGCAAGTTCGAGCAGAATCCGCGCGTTCAGGACTTTGGCAATCTCCTTACCGTTCAGGACTTGTGCAATTACGTTTCGACCAAGGTCAACAGCGCGGCGTGATTCGTCATGAGATGGTTCTGGATTGATCAGTTTCGCGAGTTCGTCTCGGGATCGCACGCGGTGTCGGTCAAGTGCGTCACGCTTTCGGACGAGCCGGTTGACGAGTACAGTCCGGGCCGCCCGTTTTATCCCGCTTCACTCATCATCGAGGGATTGGCTCAGACGGCGGGATTGCTCATCGCGCAGCAAAGTGATTTTCACAAGCGCGTTGTGCTGGCCAAGATCACCCGGAGCAAGTTTTATTTCGAGGCCTGTCCCGGCGACTGTATGGTACTTCGCACCGACATCGTCAGTTTGCAGGATGGAGGCGGGATCGCGTCCGGTGCGGTTCGTGTCGGCGACCGCCTTCTTTGCGAAGCCGACTTGACATTCGCCTACCTCGACGACGACAGGCGTTTTGAGGGGGTGCAACTCTTCGTACCCGCGGCCTTTTGCCGCACCCTTCGGTGCCTCCGTCTGTTCGATGTGGGCCTCAATCCCGACGGTAGCCCGATCCATGTCCCCGACTTTTTGCTGGAGGCCGAGGCCGCCGAAGTCGCCGGTGCCTGACGCCGACCAATCGGCTATTCACCGCCGGATTCCCATTTCATGAACAGCAAGCACGCGCGTCGAGTCGTCGTCACCGGAATGGGTGCCATCAACCCGCTGGGAAATGATGTCGAGACGGTCTGGTCACGGCTCAAGGAAGGGCGCAGCGGCGTCGCGTACACAACGATCTTTGACGCCAGCCGCTTTCCCACAAAAATTTCCGCGGAGATCAAGAACTGGGATATCGCCGACGCCGGCGAGGACCCGGAAGTGTGGAAGTTTCGCGGGCGGCATACGAAATTCGCCGCTGGTGCCGCGAAACAGGCGATGGAGGCTTCCGGCGTTCTCGATTCGATACGCGACCCGCGCCGCTTCGGAATTTACCTCGGCAGCGGCGAGGGGAATCAGGACTTTGTCAGCTTTGCCGCGATGATGGCCGCCGGGCTGGACGACGAAGGAAACCTCGACATCGTCAAGTTCATGAACAAGGGACTGGAAGTGCTCAATCCGGTCCTCGAACTGGAGCAGGAACCCAACATGCCCGTCGGCCACATGGCGGCAATGTTTAACGCCCAGGGGCCTAACGCAAATTGCCTGACGGCGTGCGCCGCCAGCAGTCAGGCGATTGGCGAAGCCGCCGAGATCATCCGCCGCGGCGAGGCCGAAGTCATGCTGTCCGGCGGCACGCACAGCATGATTCATCCCTTTGGAGTTACCGGGTTCAACTTGCTCACCGCCCTTTCGACCAATAACGAAGACCCCACGCGCGCCTCAAGACCTTTCGACCGGCTCCGCGACGGATTCGTGCTCGGCGAAGGTGCCGCGATGGTCGTCCTCGAGGACTACGAACACGCGCGACGCCGTGGAGCGCATATCCATGGCGAAATACTCGGCTACGGTTCGACCGCCGATGCATGGCGAATCACCGATATTCATCCCGAGGGTCGCGGCGCAATCGCCTGCATGAGAATGGCGATTTCCGACGCG
>JBGTFW010000200.1:0-2799 GCA_041747075.1 Pirellulaceae bacterium | reverse complement strand
GGGGGGGTGAATTCCACGGTTTCGCCGTTGCAGCGGCCGCTGGTGCTGCTCCCCCGGCCGCGGCCCATCCTTGCCGTTGCACTCGATGGCGAACCGGAGACGGACATTCACACGCCGACCCTGTTCGTGATCGACGGCCGGCGGATGCCCGTCGCGAAAAGGTGGGGTCCGGAACGGATCGAGACCGCATGGTGGCGCGGCCCGGTCATCCGCCGCGATTACTGGCGGATCGAGACGCGCAGCGGACGCTGGCTGTGGGTCTTTCGCGATTTGCGAGAAAGGAAATGGTACTTGCATGGAGAGTTTTGAGAATTGATTGAACTGCACTGCAAAACGAATTACTCGTTTCTGACCGGCGCGTCGCACGCCGACGAGTTGATCGAACGCGCCGTCGAACTGGGCTACGCCGGCCTGGCGATCACCGATGAGAATTCGCTCGCCGGGGTCGTTCGCGCGTTTGCCGCCGCCCGCGCCATTTCGGACAGGTCGGACAGGTCGGACAGGTCGGACGGGTCGGACAAGTCGGACAAGTCGGACGGGTCGGACGGGTCGGACTCAGTCCTGCAATTGATCATTGGCGCGGAAATTATCCCGCACGACGCGCCGCCGGTCGTCCTGTGGGCCGCCGACCGCGCGGCCTATGCGAACCTCTCACGGCTGATCACTGTGGGACGCCGCCGCGCGCCCAAGGGGGAATGCTGGCTGAAGCTGGACGACATCGCGGAGTTTTCCGCGGGCTTGCTGGCCGGTGTGATGCCCATGCTCCCCGGTGATCGCTGGCCGTTGGCCCACATCGACGCGGGACACGTCAGCCACGAGTGGTTTTGCGTTCGCGGGCGAACCGGGTTTCTCCAGTTGGACGAAGCGCGACAGCGCGCGCTGAATACCGTTCGTGAAATGTTTGGCGATCGCGCGTATTTGCTGGCCGAGTTTTATATGGGTAGCGACGATGCGTGGCGGATGTGCGAACTGCGGCGGTTGTCGCAGGCGACCGGTCTGCCGCTGGTGGCCGCCGGTGACGTGCTCTATCACTCGCCGGCGCGGATGCCGCTGCACGATGTGTTGACCGCGACAAAACACCATACAACGGTCGATCAGGCGGGCGACTTGCTGATCCCCAACGCACAACGGCACTTGCACACAATCTACTCGCGGCGATCGCAGTTTGCCGAATTGCCAGGAGCGATCGAGCGAACGCGGGAAATCGCCGATCGATGCCGATTCCGCATGGACGAACTGCGGTACGAGTACCCGGACGAACTGGCACCGCCAGGCAAGACACCGATCGAGCACCTGCGCGAGCTGACGATGCGCGGCGCGGCGGGCCGGTACCCCGACGGTGTTCCAGAGAAGGTTCGTCGGCAGATCGAGCATGAACTGGCGCTGATCGACGAACTGCGTTACGAAGCGTACTTTCTCACTGTCCAGGACCTCGTGCGTTTCGCGCGCAAGCGCGGCATCCTCTGCCAGGGGCGCGGCTCGGCGGCCAACTCGGCGGTTTGTTACTGTCTCGGCGTGACGTCCGTCGATCCGGACTCGACGGACCTGCTGTTTGAGCGGTTCATCAGTCGCGAACGCAACGAGGCTCCGGATATCGACGTTGATTTCGAGCACGAACGGCGCGAGGAGGTCTTGCAGTACCTGTACGAAAAATACGGGCGCGAGCGAGCGGGGCTGGCGGCGACCGTGATTACCTACCGCGCGCGGAGCGCGATTCGCGACGTGGGCAAGGCGCTGGGTTTGTCGCTCGATCGTGTCGATGCGCTCGCCAAGCAGGTCGACGGGTACCACAACCCGACGGACCTGGAGAAGCGATGCGAAACAGCGGGCGTCGATCCGCGGTCGCCAATCGGCGAGCGGCTGATCTATCTGGTCAACGAGATTCTCGGCTTCCCCCGGCACCTTTCCCAGCACGTGGGGGGGATGGTCATCACGCGCGGGCGGCTGGATGAGTTGGTGCCGGTCGAGAACGCCGCGATGGACGAGCGGACGGTGATCCAGTGGGACAAGGAGGACCTGGAGGAATTGGGTTTGCTCAAGGTCGATTGTCTGTGCCTCGGGATGCTGACGGCGATTCGCAAGTGCTTTGAAATGGTCGAGCGGCTTTGGAGTCGGCGCTGTACGCTGGCCAACATCCCCCAGGAAGACCCGAAGGTCTACGACATGATCTGCGCGGCGGACACCGTGGGCGTTTTTCAGATTGAAAGTCGCGGTCAGATGTCGATGCTCCCGCGCCTCAAGCCGCGCACGTGGTACGACCTGGTGATCGAAGTCGCCATTGTTCGCCCCGGTCCGATTCAGGGGAACATGGTGCATCCGTATCTGCGGCGGCGAAACGGCGAGGAGAAAGCCGTTTACCCCAACGGGCAGATTCGCGCGGTGCTCGAGCGGACGCTTGGCGTTCCCATCTTTCAGGAACAGGCGATGAAACTGGCCGTCGTCGCCGCCGGATTCACGCCGGGGGAGGCCGACCAGTTGCGCCGCGCGATGGGTGCGTGGCGGAAGACGGGCGTGATCGAAAAGTTCCGCGAGAAACTGATGCAGGGAATGAAAGCCAACGGACTGAGTGACGAATTCGCCGAACAGGTCTTTCGTCAGATTCGCGGGTTCGGCGAGTACGGGTTTCCCGAATCGCACGCGGCCAGTTTCGCGCGGCTGGTCTACGTGTCCAGTGGGCTCAAGCACTCCTACCCGGCGGCCTTTACGGCATCGCTGCTCCACGCCCAGCCGCTGGGTTTTTTCGCCCGGGCGCAGCTCGTGTCTGACGCGCGGCGGCACGGCGTCACGGTGCTGCCGGCC
>JBGTFW010000199.1:0-6300 GCA_041747075.1 Pirellulaceae bacterium | reverse complement strand
GGGGGAGAGGGTTGGGGTGAGGGGGTACTTCTCTTCCGAACACCCAGCCGCGGATCAACCAACCGGTCGGCGTCCGAAACGATCGATGGCTGATGCCAGTGCGAGCTTCCTGACTCCGTGAATTCGGCACAAAAGTGTCCCCACGCCATGGGCCAGTCACAGATGGCGACGCGCGACAAGTTCGCCAATGGATGTCCGCTGCGGGTTTCGCCCTCGCACCACGGCCCGTAAACGACGACGACCGCCGCCAGCGGAAAACGACGCCTGAGCTGATCGACATCGTCTTGATAAAACATTCCCCGACGCGACTGGGCGATCACAAACAAGTCGATCGCATTCCACGGTCCGGCGGATTTCCATTCATGCGGATTCAATCCTTTCACGAGGTCCATCCACGTGACGCAGGGATATTCGCAAACTGTCGAATGCAACAAGGGGGCCAGCGTCGCGTGGTGGAAGTCTCCGGTCACGAGAACTTGTGGTGTTGAATGGTTCATGATGTCCTTTCGCAACCCTGACGTAGTTCCGGATTGTTCATCCATCGAGTTTCGCATCGGCATCGCGGATCAGGGTCCACGCCGCGCGATTGTCTTCGCACGCGCGCAACCGGTCGGGAAAATCGGGCACTCCGATCAGTCGGCTCAGACGCGCGAGCACACACAAGTGACGTTGTTCGTCGGACGACGCGATGAGGAAGAAAATGTCGGTCAGCACACCGCGCGGACCGCCGAAGGGAATTCCGCTGCTGGTGACGCCGAGCGCGAGAAATGGCTCGTTCATCGACGACGGTATCGGACGACGCGGGTGGAGCAAGGCGACACCGTTTTCCAGCGCCGTGGGGTGAAGGCTTTCGCGGTTCTTGATCGCTTCGACCATCTTGTCCGGCTCCCACATCAGTCCGAGATCGGCGGACAACGCGCAAATGCGTTCGATCACGGAATTTCGCGTCCGCGCCTGCAAGGGAATGGCAATCGCCGCCGGCTGCAACAATGCCGCGATGCCCGGAGTATCGGCCGGTCGCGTCGTATCGAGAACCCGTTCGACCTGTTCCAGTTCGGTGGGCGTTGAAAGACCAATGCGGTCTTCCCACCAGTGATGAATTTCGCTGGTTGAGAATTTCCATTGCCCGCCGACGCGGCGCCCGGGCAATTGCTCGCGATTCGCCATCCGTTCGACTTGAGCGGGCGTCAAGTGCAGGTAGGTGGCGAGTGACTGGAGATCAAAATCTTCGTCGGACATCGTTTGCATCGCGAATATCGATTGCTGTCACGGGCCATGCTGGCTGATTGGCGACAGGCCGTCCAGTCCACTTGGTTACACTCATTTACAACGCGACTCCGCAATCCGACCAGTCCGAAGTCGGGTGGTCGCTGGGCGACATGGTGATCGACGAACGAATGCGCGCACCCGACGACGAAATATCCGGTACAGATTACCCGCCTTTCCCGAGCGGAATCTGCCGCGGCACCGGGGTTCCCTGGCAGGTTGCCAGTCAGGCAAGATAAGCGGGTTGCGAAGTCCGTTTGAAACAATCGCCCGGTTTGTGACGAAAACTCCTTGAGTAGCCAATTTCCGGAGTACACCGTAACTGCCTGTTCGGGGGATCGTGGCAATGCCGCGAATTTCAATCTGCGTCAGCCTGCTCGTGACGCTTGCCGCCACCATGGCAAGTTTGACGCTTGTCCCCCCGCACGCCAGTGCCCAGACCCTGCCGGAAGTCCTCCCACAGACGATCAGCCGCGTCGACGACTTTTGCAGCGGCGCAAGCGACTGGGAAAGACCGTTCTACAAGTGCTGCAACCACACGATGTCGGATTACGAAATCTGTGACCCGTGTTGCGGCGGCGCGTTGTACCTTGCCTCGTATTTCGGCGCGACGGCGGTGGAGAACTTTCACCGACAGATCATATTGAACCCGTTGACCAATTCCGTGGAAACCGAGGGGCCTTCGGTTCTCGATGGATTCGGACTTGGAACCGCGGTCGGCTATCGCGTTCATCCCCAACTCCGTCTGGAACTTGATTACAGCTTCCGTCGCAACGAGTCGGGAGACTGGTTTACGGGAGTCGAAACGGCGGGCGTCCTTACGTCGCTGACGAGGGTTGACGCGGCGGGTGAAATTGACAGCCACGCCCTGATGGTAAACTCCGTGTTTGACCTGACGCGCCGCCGACTCCGCTGTGCGAGCGTTTATGGTGGCGGCGGAATTGGAATTCTCACCGTCGACGCGGACATTGCGATCCCGACGGCCAATTACGACGTCGCGGATTCGGCTTTCGCGTGGCAATTAATTGGCGGCGTCAACTATCCGCTAACGCGGAAGCTCGAGGGATTCCTCGAATACAGGTATCTCGGCGCCGACAAACTGGACGTGACGGACGTGGCAACAGGACTACCTTTTGGCGATTTTGATTACGACTCGCACAACGTCTTTGCCGGTTTCCGGCTATACCGGTAATAACCCGCCAAACGAGAATGGCGGGAAACGTGTGCGGCCGTGAGCCGCAAGGCGATGGCCGCTGGTTCATTCAGTTATACGATCAGCATCGCGTCGCCGTAACTGAAAAACCGGTATTTCTGTTCCACCGCCTGGTCATACGCGCGCCGCACAAGGCGGTCTCCGCCAAAACTCCTGGCGAGAACCAGCAACGTGGTTCGCGGGAGATGAAAATTCGTGATCAACGCGTCAACCAGTTGAAACCGGTGGCCCGGTCCGATAAACAGTTCGGTCTCCCCCGACCAGGGTCGCAATTCGCCTTGCAAGACGATGGACTCGAGCAGGCGCATCGACGTCGTGCCGACGGCGCAAACGCGGCGGTCATCGGCGCGAGCCGACTCGATCGCGGCAATCGACGCCTCGCCAATCTCGCCCCACTCGCCGTGCATCGAATGTTCCTCGATCGTCTCACTTGCAATTGGCTTGAAGGTCCCGGTCCCAACGTGCAGCGTTACGCGGCACACGCGAACGCCCGCATCGATTAATTCCCGCAACAGGCGGCTGGTGAAATGAAGGCCCGCGGTCGGCGATGCGATGGAACCAGGCTGGCGCGCATAAACGGTTTGATAGTCGCGCAAATCCGCGTCGACCATGTTTCCGTCGCGAATGTAATGAGGCAGCGGAATGCGCCCCAGTTCGTCAAGCAATTGCATGACCGGAAGCTCCCGGTCGACGCGCGCCGCCCAGTCGCCCCCCTCCAGCCGCGCCAGCAACATCAATTGCCATCGGTCAATTCCTTCACGATCCTGCAAGGTCACTGTTTCGCCAGGCTGAATCCGCCCCCGCGTCTTGCACATCAGCCTCATCACGCCGCTTGGTGCGTCGTGGTCCAGATAAAGCCCCTGCCAGCGTCCACCCGTCCGCGTCCGGTATCCTGTCAATTGCGCGAGCAGGACGCGCGTCTCGTTAAGGACGAGACAATCGCCTTCCTCCAGGTGAAATGGCAAATCGCGGAAATGCGCGTGAACGATCGACTCCCGACGACGATCGATGATCATGAGTCGCGCGTCCTCGCGGTTGGGAAGCGGGTGTTCGGCGACCAACGCGCGCGGCAATTTGTAATCGTATTCGGAAGTCGGCGTTTGGATGCTTGCCGGTCGCGTCATCGGAGGGTTGAGAGTTGTGGTCGTGCTCAGTCGCATTGGCGATGGTGCTCGTGTTCGTGATCGTAATCGAAAATCGGGAACCATTTCCGAACCACTTTTTGACCACGATCGAATCGACGGTCACGATTGTCAATCGAATACGGTGCCGATGCAATTGAAAATCATGTTGTGAGCGATTACGAGCTGGCGCAGATGCAAGTGCAGGAACAGGCGGAGGAACGGGGAGTACAAGCAGGAAAGAAAGTCCCCCTGCCGGCCAGTGTCCCCTCGCCGGGCACCGGCGTCCCCAGACCTCCCCCGAAATGCTAGCTATTTCCCCCTTGTCCGGGCGGGCCTGGCTCGGGCCGAAAAAATTTTAAACCCAAGTGGGGACGGGTTTTGCGGCGACTCGCCCCCTAATCTTGAAGGGTTCTCGTTGACTCGTTTGCCGATCCGGATATGTTTGGAACGAGGACGGAAACGCCGCTGGGAGCAGGCGGCTCGAAAAACTGCAAATGATGCAAAAACCCCGTGAAAACCGGGGTTTTTTGCACCTTTGCCCCAAAGTTTAACGGTCCGGACGCCCAATAACCGATCGTTTTTACGGGAATTGCGTCGAGTTCACCACATCGAAAAAAAGACGCGAACTATACAAAAATACACGTTGAAGACACGTTGGCCCTTAGGGCCTGCGTCCGCAAATTGCGTCCTCCGTAATTTGCAGCTCCGCACCAGGCGACGATTGCCGGCCAGGCCAGACCGGCAATCGCCTGTTGCGGCTTTTTTTTTGACATTCGTTTAAAAAAACAGGGCCGGTCCTCAGGCTTCCGCCCATGACTGAACATGTGCCGGTGATGGTTGGGGAAATCATCGACGCACTCGATCCCAAGCCAGGCGATTTCCTGATTGACGGGACCTGTGGCGGCGGCGGCCATACGCGATTGCTTGCCGAACGCGTCCAGCCGGACGGAATGGTGCTGGCGGTCGATCGGGACCCGGCTGCTATCGCGCGGTGCCAGTCGACGCTATCGGGATTGCCCGTCCACCTGGTGACTGCTAATTTTGCCGACATTCCGGAGATTGCCCAGGAACCTGGATGTCCCTTTCATACGGTCCGTGGAATCGTGATCGATCTCGGATTGTCGAGTGACCAGCTCGCCGATAACCAGCGAGGATTCAGTTACCTGAGCGACGGGCCACTCGATCTGAGGTTTGATCCAGGCCAAGGCTCGCCGGCGTGGAAGCTGCTGGAACGATTAAGCGAGCGCCATCTGGCGGACATGATTTATCAATATGGTGAAGAGAGAATGAGCCGCCGCATTGCCCGCGCGATTGTGAACCAACGCCGCCGCGATCCGATTCGCACGGCCTCCCGGCTCTCGGAGCTGGTTCGGTCGGTCGTTCCGAGATCGAAGAACCATTCGATTCATCCCGCGACGCGTACTTTTCAGGCGCTGAGGATCGCCGTCAACGACGAACTGAAGTGGGCGGAAGTCGCCGCGCGCCGCCTTCCGGAACTTTTGCAGCCCGGTGGACGTATTGCCATGGTTAGCTTTCACTCGCTTGAAGACCGAATTGTAAAACAGGCATTTCGCGACAGCGAACTGCTGAATGTAATTACCCGCAAACCGCTTCGCCCCGGCGAGGATGAAGCGGCGCGGAATCCGCGAAGTCGCAGCGCCCGGTTGCGCGTGGCCGAACGACGGGATTCCCAGGCTTCGAACGACTGAAGCCGTGACCGACCGACGCAGGACGCTTGCACCATCGCAAGGAACATCATGGCACAACCGGCACCCGTCTTCGATCCGGCGTTCGCGCGCGAGGCGCGCATTGGACTGGCTGTCGTCGGTCTGCTGATCTCCGTGTTTCTGGTCGTTGCGTATGCTCGATATAGCGGCTGGACGCGCCCCAATCCCATCGCCTTTCGACCAAGGACCGACCAGACCGAGGATGGTGCCAGTCATTTGCTGAGCGAAGCCCCTCCCGTCGCCGCGAGAATCGAGACAGTTGCCGCTTCGCAGATAACCAGGAACCCCGTCGCGCTGCCGTCTGTGATCAAACGAAGCGAGGATTCGCTGACCGTCACGGCACCGCTGACGGGATCAGCCGATCTCGATCCCACTCATGCGCCCGATTCACCTCAACCCGCCCGGATCGAACTGGAATCCGCAGAGGAGAATATGTGGGCGAGCACCGATCGGCCCCCCCACCCCTTGCGACTTGATCCAGTCAACCGGGTTCGAGACGAGTCACGCGGGTCAGGCGGCGGTGATTTCAAGCCGATTCAACCAAATCCGCCGCCGCATCCCTTTCGCGATTCGTTGCAGTTCAACACAGCCGCCCGCCTCGAAACCTCGGCACCCGAACCCCGCGGGGCTGTCGTCCAGGCCACGGCGGTCGAACCGTCGGGTGCGAACGATGAATTGCCGGCGACCGGCGATTCGCCTGAAGCGCCGTCGGATGAAGTCTCCTGGCCCGACGACATTCGGCGCGCGACGAGCATCGTCAGCCAGGAAGGAGACAGTTTCTGGTTGATCGCCCAGCGCGTTTACGGCGACGGTCGTTACTTTAACGCGCTGTTCGAATGCAATGATTCGCAAGTCCCGTCGTTCAATGACATCCCTGTTGGAACGCGCATTGCGACTCCGGCCGTGGCGGAACTGCGGCACCGATGGCCGCACCTTTGCCCGCGTGACGCCGCGCCCCGCGCGCCAGATC
>JBGTFW010000198.1:0-7963 GCA_041747075.1 Pirellulaceae bacterium | reverse complement strand
CAAGGTCGAACATGAGTGCTTCGAAGTCGATTTCAAGACGATTTGCATTCCCAAGGTAATTCCTCCGTGGAGACAGGGTTGCGAACCGGTGTGTGCCGAAGCGCGTTCGGTCAAGATTCTCAAGACGAAGAAGTACGAGTGTCCGGCCTGCAACTACAAGTGGCAGGTACGACAGCCGCCGCTTCCCCAGATTCCGGTGTCCGATCCGGGACTTGTTCCCCCCCAGCAGCATGCCGACCCGGGTCAGTATTTAACTCCTGACGGGACCGGCGCGTATTACCGGTCGTGGCAAGGCAACTCGGAGAACGCCTTCCACGCGGGCATTCCCTCGCAACCCGTGAGATACCCCCGGTCGCCGGGCTACGAGCCACAAGGTCCGGTGAGCGATTCATTCCCTTCACCTGCACCCCCTCCCCAAGGCAGCATAGGCGACTATTTTGGAGGGGTCCCGAAATAACGTTCCGATGTCTTTCCGACCGACGCAGGACAAGCTGCCGGCCTGTCGATATCCGACGAGAGACAAGCTGCAAATCTCTGGGTCCCCGCCTGCGCGGGGATGACAATTGGGCGTGCACGGGGATGACGATTGGAGACCCAACAAAAAAAGCCTTCCGGAGGAACACTCGCGGAAGGCGATTTTGGTTTTGAAGGCAAAGCCGCCTTCCTATGCGGGAGCAACGAGCAAGCCGTACTGGCCTTGTGTGGCGGTCAGGGCGAACTGCTGACCTGGCGAGGTGATATTCTGGTACAGGAACTTCAGGTCGACCTGTTGACCGAGAACATCGAGCGTTTCGACCCGGTTTTTGCCGAAAGCGTGATTCTCCACCCGAACGGATCCGCGGGAGATACCATCATCGATCGTAAAGTCAATCAACAGGTCGTTACCGCTCCTCGTGAACGAGAGGTCATCGGTAAAGCTGTCGAGTCCAAGGAAAAGCCCGACCGTAATCGTGTCTCGTCCGGCTCCCGACAATTCATCAATGATGTCGTCCCCGTCGTTCAACTTGTAAACGTAGTTGTCATTGCCGCCGCCCCCGAAGAGGAAATCGTTGTCGCCGTATCCTTCCAGCCGATCGTCGCCATCGTTTCCAAAAAGCCTGTTGACCGAGTCATTTCCCGTCAGGCGATCGGCGGCGGACCCGCCAATGGCTTCTTCGAGGGTCGTTCCGAAGGTAATCGACAGGTTATCCAGATTCCCGCCAATTCTCTGGAACGAGCCAGGTCGAAGATCGATCCGCACCGGGATCAACTGATCGGAAGCATCGATCTTGTCGTAGCCGCCGGTGTCCCAGATCGTATCAACGATATCCCAGCTATTGCGGAAATAGGCGCGGTTGTAAACCGTATTGGAACTGTTGAAGGAATTGTTGGCGCCATAGATCGCCTGCAGGGCCGCGATGTCGTAAAACTGGTGACCGCGAGGATTGCCCGCCGGAGTACCCGTGTACGACATGACCGTGAAAGAATCATTATCCGTTGCCGGTGGCAAGTGCGGAGGCGGGTCTCCCCCATCTGATTCAAACGGATGTTTCAATCCGAGTGCGTGCCCAAACTCATGCACGAAGGTTACGTAATTAGTGTCACCCAGGTCCCACGCGTCAAATGGAACTCCGGACGAGGGACATGGCATCTGTGGCGGGGGAGGATCGATCGGTCCGCCCATATGAAAGCGATTGAACCACATATCGCCACCCTGTGGCGCGGAAAACGGATCAGCCGGGAAAAATGCATACGCGACAGTGGGACTGTCCAGACAATACGTCCCGATACGAATGATTCCGCCGAGACCGGTTGGCGTGTTAACCGAATCCGGCACCTCTTCAAAAAAGATATTCGCGAATTCGGAAACCCGGACAAACGCCTGACGAACGAGATTTCGCATTTCAATCCATGCGCGATGAAATTCAACGGGAGGCGCTTCGCCCGAATCGTAGCTGGGGAACTCCTGCATGAAACTATACGTGAGGTTCAGGGCCCCCTGCTGTTGCGGCAGGAAATTCAGCCACGATCCCGCGGCGAGCGCATCGATGTACTCCGGCTCCGTCCGCACGGTATGACGGGTCCAGTCACTCCAGAAGGTGCCGTTAAACGCCCGGACATACAACTCATCGACACTGCGGGCCTCGTATTTGCCTGTCTTGAAAGTCAGGCTAAAGAAGTCCTGAGGCGTCAGAGCATGAACCTGGCCGCCTGGAAGCACCTGAAATCCATTGCGGAACTCGCCGGTCAGGTCCATTAGCGGATCGGAATTAAACGACGCATCGTAAACCTCGTATCGCGAGTAAACCGGGCCGTCGTCGAGCTTTACGATCAGGTTCGACATATCGACGAATTCCAGTTGCTGGCGGATCGAATAGTCCGTCGCAACGCCAATGTCCGGCTTTTCGTTCGTCGCTACCCGAATCGTCTGGAGATCGCTCCAGTGCTTGCCGTCGAATGCCTGGACACGAATTTGTTCGTTGAACGAGCGCGAGGCGGACATCCATTCGAAACGTCCGAGTTCCTCGATTGCAAATTCATGGAACTGGTTGGCGGGAAGGGCGATTCCGTCGCGCAACAGGTTTCCCGACCAGGGATGAGGGCCCGCGTCCCAAAACCGCAAACGCTTGATCGTATTCCCGTCGGCGTCGTTCACCCGGAAAAGTTCGCTCAGCGCGACGCGCTCATCCGTTGCGATCTGGTATTCCGAGGGAATTACCACCGGGCGGTTAAAATTGACGGTTGTAAAACTGTTGAACGTCGTGCGAAAACTCCAGTCCGCCCCGTCGAATCCACGTATATCGATCACGTCGAGGTTGGGCGCTGAAAACGCGGCGTTGAAGCGAAGGTCGCCGAAATCTTCCGCTTCGACGTAATGCCACTGACCGGCGGCAAGCAGTACGCCGTTGACCTGAAGATTTCCCGAGAAGGCACCCGTGTTGCGATCGCGAACACGCCATCGCTTGACGGGGTAACCATCGGGATCGTTGAACGAGACCGTATCGGAAACCTGAATGAATTCGTTCTGGACGACGGTGGTATCGGCGGCATTCACGACCGGCCGATTGAGATTTTCCTTAACCGTGAACAAGAGGAAACTGGCGAAATTGCTCCATTCACCACCCGCCTCGACGCGAATATCGATCTGTTCCTTGGTGATGGCCGTCCCGGAATGATATACGAGCAAATTCAGGTCCGAGTAATTGTACGTCAGCAACGTGTTGGGGGGTTGCACGACTCCGTTGAACGTGAAGTAACCCGAATTGGGGTTATTGTTGTTGTCGCGAATCTGGAACCGTGTCAACGCGTCGCCGTCCGCATCGCTTGCGGTGAACAACGTGCTTAAGGGAACGGTTGTTCCCAGCAATACTGTCTGGTTCTGAGCATCAACGGTTGGTAGTGCCATGTTCCTGTGCCTCGGTAAAGAATCGCGCCCTGAGCCTGATCGCCTGGGTCAACGAAGAATGCAACAATGGATTGAAAAGTTCCCCGGAATGGGCGATAGACGTTCAGATTAACTAACGAAAACAATTCAGGGGTGTACTCGCCGGGGCCGGTATTTCAGGAAAATTCGCGGGGAAAAACCCGCTTGAAGATTCCGGCTGCTCCCCCCCCTTGAAATTCCCCCCACGGCATCAGTCGACCCGGAAGCCCCCCGGCAAAACCATGAAGAGCCCCGACGAAACAAAAATCCACCGAAAAAACCGGTTTCAAGTCAATCTTAATTGGGCCAGCCCCCTTCTGGCTAGACAAAAATCCGGTTTCAAGCGGCATTTCGTGCCATTCTTCGTCCGGCATTTCGCAGAATCCGTCTCGTCGTCAAATCCGGAATCCATGGGTCAAACACCTTCGAAACGCAAACCCATTGAACGCCCATGGACACTCCTGGTTACGGTCTGTTTTGCCATTGTTCGGCGATTAAAGTCATTTCATCAGCCGCTTTGAACGCAAAAACCGCATATTCACGTTGACTTTGTCGTCAAGCAGCTCCACGAGGGCCTTGCCAATCACCGGCGAAAACTTGAACCCGTGTCCGGAGAACCCGCAGGCAAACGCGAGGGGAGGTGACTCGCTTTCGGTGCGGTCGACCACAAAATGCTCGTCCTCGGTCAGGGTATACAGGCAAACATTGTGCGCAATCGCCTCCAGCTCGTCATACCCAACAAAATCGCGGATGAACGATTTTACCCGTCGAAAGTCCAGGTCATCTCGCAATCGGTTCACAATTGACGGATCCGTCGCCACAGTGCCCCCACTGTGCTCGGCGACCTTGATTCCCTGCCCGTCAAAATCGGGGAACCCGTAGAAATAGCCGTCAGCAGTCTCAAAAAAGTAAGTGGGACAGCCCCGATCGGCGCGGAACAAAGGGCTTGGTAATACAAACCAGTGTTGATGTTTAGCAATCACCCGCAATCGGCCCCGAAACTCGGGCAACAAATCCGCGGTCCACGCGCCCGCGGTGACAATCAACCGTTTCGCCCTGAACTCGCCCTGATCGGTTTCAATCTGAAAGACACCCGTATCGCTTTGCCAGCCCGAAACGGTCACTCCGCTTCGGATGGTCGCCCCGCATCGCCGCGCCAGTTCCGCCATCGCGCGGACGCACTTTTCAACCCTCAGGATGCCCGCACCGGACTCCAGCAATCCGACGCTGTCGGGAGGAAACCGGAACATCGGAAAACGGCTTCGCAGCGATTCACCTTCGAGGCGTTCAACATCCAGTCCGTGCGCCTCGGCGCTCCGGATTATCCCCTGAATCACCGGTCCGTCCGGCCGACCGACCTGGAGCAATCCGGTGGATAGAAACAGATTCCGTCCGGTCGCGTCCTCAATTTCACGCCACAGGTTCTGCGCTTCACGCAACAGCGGCACGTAATCCGGGTGCTCGAAATAGGCCGTGCGCATGATCCGTGACTGGCCGTGGGAACTGCCCCGGTCGTGGCCTGGAGGAAATCGATCAAGGCCAAGAACGGACCACCCCCGGCGGGCCGCGAACCAGCACGCCGCGCTCCCCATCGCTCCCGTGCCAATGACAATGCAATCGCGGACGTTGCCGCTTTCCCTACTGCTCATACCGCGAGTACCTGCCGGCGGCAAATCGAAACAATTGATTCCTCGTCCTGAAGGTGACGAACGCCGATCCCCTCGCTCGCCAGCACCGCACTGAACTGCGCGAACTTTTCCGCATCATGGCAATTGACGATGGCGGTCACGGCGTACCCCTGCTTCCTCAGCGATCCGAGCGTGACACCGACTTCCATGTCGACACGGGTGAGGATCGCGATAATCGTTGCATCGCGCGGCATCTGCTGGCCCGCTTCGCCAACCAGCTCCAGAAAGCCTGGTCCGTCCGTTTTTTCCAGCCGCGCCAGTGTATTGAGAATTCGCGTGAATTGATCATCGGCGCGGCGGGTCGGCACGATGACCGGTCTCAGCCGCTCATTGGCGGCAAGCATCGTCGCCGAGCGGCGTGCCTCCTCGCGCGTGCGTCGATCCCCGCGCCAGCCTTCGGCCCTGATCCGGTCAGCGGCGTCCCGGCCATTGGAAACCAGGCCGACTTGTTGGCCCATCAGGTGGAGGGCGTTGGCAATACTGGCGGCGCAGAGGATTGCCAGCTCGCTCCGCATCGGCTCATCGCCGCGCCCGAACGAATTTTCATGAAAATCCAGAAGGATCGTTGCACCGGCGACCGAAGACGGTTCGTAGACCTTGCTTTGTAACTGCCCGGCACGCGCCGTTGCCCGCCAGTGAATCCGCGACAGTGCGTCGCCATTTTCGTAATGACGCACGCCCGCGATCCGCGTCGGGTCCTCAAAGAGCCGGTGCGCCATCACGATCTCGCCGATCGGGCGGCGCGAACCGACGTCGTATCCCTCCAGTCCGATGACGCGCGGGTTGACCAACAAGTAGTCCGGTTCGCGCAAAACGCGATAACGCCGGTTCAGCCCGAACAAGTCGCCCGTTTCCGCGACCAACGGGCCAATCTGGTAGTAACCGCGACGGCGGCAGTTGATCTGATAAAGCATTTGCAACTGGCCGCCGGGGCGAAAGTCCGTCACTTCCATATGCCGCCCGGAAACTTCGATCCCCCGGGCCGCCGTTCCCGGGCGCGACTGGGAAAGCAACTCCTCGACGAGGACCCACGAGACAAACCACCGACCGGTGTTCTTCACGCGGATCGAGACGGCGACCGACTCGCCTTCCTCCGCGACGGTCATTTCCACCTGACGCCGCGCCGTGAGAGAACTGATCCAGCCCGTGGAAAAAAGGTGGCTGATAAAAAAGACTCCCAACAGCACGTACATCGCGTAAACCAGCAAACCCAGGTTGAACAACCAGGCCGCCGCCAGCAGCACCAGCGCAATGACGAGCATCATGGCGACGACTCGGCGGCGATTACCGGGACGGCGATCCGTTCCAGAAGTTCGGCAACGACCTGACTGGCGGTAATCTTGCGAAGTCGGCTCTCCGGCTTGAGGATGACGCGGTGGGAAAGCACCGGCTCGGCAATCGCCTTGACGTCATCGGGGAGGACAAAGTTGCGACCGCGCATCGCCGCCAGCGCCTGGCCCGCGCGAAACAACGCAATCGACGCGCGGGGACTGCCACCGAGGTTCAGGTGTTCGCTTTCGCGAGTCTGCGTTACGAGCTGCAGAATGTACTGGCGGATTTTCGGATCGACGTGAACCTCGCGGACTGCTTGCTGACATTCAATCATCGCCGCCGCGTCGACGACTTCCTCAATCGTTTCGATTGGATGGCGGAGCTGCAACTTGTCGAGCATCTGAAGTTCGTCATCCATCGCCGGATAACCGAGTCCGAATTTCATGAGGAAGCGGTCAAGTTGTGCTTCGGGAAGCGGGAAAGTCCCCTCGTGATCGACCGGGTTCTGGGTGGCAATGACGAGAAACGGACGCTCCAGTTGATACGTCGTGCCGTCGACCGTGATCGAACCCTCACCCATCGCTTCCAGCAGGGCGGCCTGGGTTCGCGGCGTCGTACGATTGATCTCGTCGGCCAAAACGATGTGGGAAAAAAGCGGTCCCGGGCGAAACTCGAATTCAATCTCCTTTTGATTGAAAATGGACGCCCCGGTCACGTCCGAGGGGAGCAAGTCGGGCGTACACTGAATGCGCTTGAACTGGCACCCGACACTCCTTGCAAGGGATCGTGCCAGCATCGTCTTGGCGACGCCCGGGACGTCCTCCAGCAAAATGTGCCCTTCGCAAAACCACGCGACGAGCGCGTAGACAATTTGCTGCCGTTTACCAACGATCACCTGCTCGACGTTGCGGATAATGGTGCGAGCCGTGGTCTGGACAACTTCCATTTGCGAATTTCGACGACGATCTGACTTCAACCCTCGTGCTTTGGCTCCAAATCGCACGCCGCAAGGCGGCGTTGACCTGGACGCATTTGAACAACTCCGCGGAGCATTCTAGTGCGGAATCGGCCCGCCCGCCAGGTTTCCGCCAGGAACCCGCGAGTTCCGCTACATGACCGTCGTAGCGCTGCCCAAACCGAAACTCTCCGCCTATTGCGGGAAATTC
Organism: Pirellulaceae bacterium; assembly: GCA_041747075.1. Taxonomy (GTDB): domain Bacteria; phylum Planctomycetota; class Planctomycetia; order Pirellulales; family Pirellulaceae; genus CAJQPP01. The sequence goes on along the minus strand of JBGTFW010000198.1, from coordinate 434 downwards.
GCGTCTTGACGCCGAGGCGACAACCCGGGATTATCCCGCCTCAATACTGGCTGAAAATCACGCGCCTGAGTTGCCAGCGCATGCTTCGGGCACGCCCTAATCCTTTGAGTCCGACGAGGTTCATCATGAAACCATCCTGGATACAAATTCTGTGGACGTTGGGGGTCTCGACGGTCGTGGCCGTCAGCACCGGGTGCGTGAGCGGCCCCCATGCCCGAACCGGGACGGCGGTCGGATCGCTGGCGGGCGGAGCGCTCGGTGCGGCAGCCGGATCGCGGAACCACAAATCGCTGGAGGGTGCAGCCATCGGAGCACTGGCGGGAGGTTTGCTCGGCGGTACCGTTGGCAACGCGGCGGACCGTGACGAAGCTCGCTGGGACGCGCGGCAGGCCGCGTGGAACGAACAAGTTCTCGCGTCGGCCATGACGATGGAT
>JBGTFW010000197.1:0-29416 GCA_041747075.1 Pirellulaceae bacterium | reverse complement strand
TGCCGCGGGCATCCCTGGCTGGAAGAAATACTTCTGCATGCATTGCGGTACGGTGCCCGAATTCGCGAACACCCGATCACCTTTCGCGACCGGGCCGCCGGGACCTCGAAGCTCGACGCGCGGGGCCTGGCCGCCAGCGGCCGGGAACTGGCCCGCCTGATCCGTCGCCGCCTAAAGGGGATTTCGTGAACCAGTCGTCAATTCGCGAGGAGCCGTTCCATCGCCGCGGCAAGGTGGTCATCGAGGCGGACCATCAACGTCGGGTCGAGCGGATGATGGTCGCCGGTGCGATCAAGGGATTGCAGTGCCACAACGGCACGATCGACGTTCAACGGATTGAATCGGGCGAGCGCTGGCGTTGACTGGGACAAATGCGGCGAATTCCTGAATCGCGCGCCGTGGAAGCCTCCATCCCGAAGCGTGCCACTGGAAACCGGGTCCTTTCGATTCTGTTCCGAAACGCCTTCAATCAACGTCGAGCCACTGGCAAAGAATGCCGGTGGACCATCCCCGAAACTTTCGCCTCCGCCTCCTCCTCCCTCTTCGCCTTCGCCGCCGAACGGGAATACCGGAGTGATTCGCAATCCGGAAAGGAAGGCGTAGGCCGCCCGTCCGCCGAATCCGTCAAGTGTCAAATCGAAACGCCCGTCTCCAACCGAGACGACCGTCACGAACGAGGAATTGCGGGCCGGATTGAGGACAAAAGAATTGCCTTCCAGCTCGTAACGTGCGATGTCGCCGTTCCCCGTCATATTTCCGAAATACAATTCAACTTCGTACAGTCCATTGTTCACGTTCGCCGCGAACGTTCCGAGAATTGAGCGGATACCATCGCGTCTCAGGTCCGTGCCGGTCCGGGTAATCCAGGTACGCGTGTCGGGACCGAGATCGGTCCAGCCGTATCCGAGCGTCGGGTTGTAGGGCTGAAAACTGACAAACGTGAATCCTGGCTCCACCGGTCCAATGGGCGGACCAAAATCAAACTTCCATTCAATCAGGCTCGGCAGGCCGTATGCAACAAAGTATTCGCCTTCCTCAAAATCGGCTGACACAATCAACTGGTAGGTCCCCGGCACGGCGGCAAGGTACTGCAATGAATTCGACCCGGTCGCGACGACCGTTCCGAAAGGACTTACGAGTTCAAGGCGCAAATAATTCGTGCCCGTCTCGGCCAGCAGGTTGTGAAACTCACCGCTTCCGTCCGAGGGCAAGTAGCCAGTGATTTCGATGAACTGACCGGCCTGGACGTTCAGCGTGTAGGTATCCTCGTCGATGAGCGTTCGCTTGAACACGAGGTTGTCCAATGGTGTGACGTCGGTGCCGACTCCGGAAGCCTCGATATAGGCGATATCGTCGCCAGGACGGAGAATGACCAGGGTTTCCCTGCCGCCGTTGGCCACGCTTCCGCTGACGACTTCGACAAGCAGGTTGCCGAGACTGTCAAATGCCCGCAGGTAACCAACGTCGGAGGCGTCGTCCGAGCCGACGTCGATCGAAACGAATCGTTGCAAGGAAGTGAACGTAGCGCGGAAAACGTCGCCGTCCGCCTCGTTCCAGCCGGACGCGTCACCCGGTGCAGGAGCAAAAACGTTGGTCCCGGTCGGCGCGCCGAACGTCGCGTTAGCGGCGTAAACGCTGCCGCTCCCCCCGTTGGAGAGAATCACGCCCGGAAAGGCTGTGTTGAGAATGGCGCCATCCCCGAAATTGTCAGGTTCCGCGCCTGACGTTTCCGTACCGCGAACGTGGCCCAGCGCGCCCTCGACCAGGTCGATCGGCTGATTGAATCCCGGCTCGAAATCAAATTCGGCATTTCGCGTGACGACCAGACTGTAGTCGCCGGTTCCCGTAACGCGAACATACCAGGTCCCGGTCGCCGGCGCGACGTACTGGCTGATCCAGCCATGGATGCTCGTGCCAGGCGTTCCCGTTGCCACGAGAACCTGACTGGAGTTGTACAACTCGATCGAGACGTTGGGTGCCGCCGCGTCAAAGTGCGTGGCGGCAATCGTGGCAGCCGTGCCCGACGCAAGCTCAAACGCATACCAGTCGTCGGTCGAACCGCCGGCACCAATTGAGATATTGTCATAGCCCCGTCCGTCGGAGAGGGCGACCCCAAAATCGTCGTACTGCTGGAATTTGATCTTGAAGTTCGCGCCGAGGGTCAATCCGAGGTCAAACGCGATTTGGCTCAAGTCAACCGAGACGGACTGCCATTGGCCACTTGGCGGTCGCGTATTGGTGAGAACGGTATACCAGGTAACGCCGTCATCGCTGATTGAAACGCCATCGCCGTTGTAATGTCCGACAAATCCGAGCGGCAACTTGTGATTTTCATCGCCAAAGCTGACATGATCGAACGAAAGGACCGGATTGGCGACGTTGGTCAGGTCAACGGTATAAATCGCCTCGTTGAGATTGAACGCACCAAAGGCCCCTTGTTCCATGATCAGTGCGTACTGGCCGGACGAGGCACCGTACGCATTGGTCACGTACACCAGTCCACCCGGATGCGAACGGTAGGTGGTCCACGCTCCGCTGAGGAACCCCGTTTCAAAATCCTCGCCACCCGTCGCCGCCCCCTGATCGAGGAACCCGACCGCCGCGAGGCGATCGGCTCCGGTGGTGGAGAGGTCTCCCAGCGCGATCGACGACGGCTCAAGAGTAACCGCCGTTGCCAGTGATCCGTTATCGGAACCGCCAAACGTCTCTTCCTCGACATTGGCATTAAGGAAGAACTGGACGTCGTAGCCGCCGGAGGTGCCGCCGAAACCGGAAATTTCAACGATGTAGTCGCCACCCAGCGGCGCGTAAACCGACTGAATGACCGTCGTGTTGCCGGACGTCGGTCCGGATGTCGCGATCGGCACGGCGAAGCTGTCGTAAACGGTGACTTCGGGAAGCAGGCCGCCGGGAACGCCTTCAACGACGATTGTCAGGCGCTGGTTTGGATCGAGCGCCATGACGAAGGTTTCCGGCTGCCCAGGCGCGACGACGGCACCGGAATATGAAGCGGTATAAATCAGTGAACCTTCCGGGGCGACCGCCTGAAACTCAACGCGCGTTTGCGGACCGTACAAACCGACCGCCTCCCACGCCTTGTCCGTTGCAATGTGCTGCGCCGAGCCGACTCCGAACAAGTCAATCGCCGATTGAACCGCTCCATCGCGGGCGTCCTGATAGCTCGACGACGACGTCAAATAGGTCGTAAGGTTGCGATAGGCGATGCGGGCCGCGTCGTCGCTGCCAATGCCGGTGACGTTGTAGGTGAATCCGTGATCATTCACGCCGCTCTCGCCGACGCTGAGAATGTAAAACCACTTGTTCTGGACGCCTGAATTGGTATGAACGCCGCCGTTGTCCGACGAACTGGTGTGCCAGTACTGCCCCATGTAGGTATCGGGGTCCAACTTGAGTTTCGGGTTCGACATGCTGCGAAATCCGTCGCCGTCGACGAGGTCGAAATCCCCGCCGATCTTCCAGTCATTCGACCCCCGGCCATATCGCTCCACCATCTCGCCGAAAATGTCCGAGAACGATTCGTTGAGCGCGCCGGATTCGTAACTGTAGACCAGGTTTGCCGAAAACTGGGTGACGCCGTGGCCGATTTCATGGCCGACCACGTCAAGGGAAACCAGCGGCGCCCACGTCGTGCCGTTGCCGTCGCCATAGGTCATGAAGGACCCGTTCCAGAACGCGTTGACGTAATTGGTGCCGTAACTGACATAGGAACGCAGCGTCGTACCGGCGTCGTCAAACGAATCCCGGCCATGCGTCTGGAGGAAATACTGCATCGTTTGTTCGGTGCCCCAGTGCGCCTGGACGCCCGTGTGCAGTGAGGGATCAGTGAAGTTGGCGGAGTTATTGTTGAAATCCGTCGCCCCGCCATAATTAGTCGTGTTGTTCAGGTCATACGTTTCGACTCCGTCAACGGCCTGTCTCAGTCGAAACACAAAACTCGGGGTGATCAACTGGACGTCCGCGGTGAAGTTCACGGTCCCGTCGTACAAGCTTGTTCCAGTGGCGGCAATGTCGGCATCGTGAATGCGATCCGCCGCACCCTCGATTTCCCCGGAATTCGCATTGACGTAAACGTAAGTTCGCTCAACTTCCGGAGCGATGGTGTAAATATCGAACCGCCACGTCAGGTTGATTTCATTTTCCGCGTTGGCGTGATACATCAACTGACCGGCAAGCGGACCATCAAGTCCCAACAGTTTCGCCAGCGCCGGGTCCTCCTGGACGTACCGCCTGGCCACCGGACCCGAGTTGCCATTCGCCGCGACAGGTCCATTCCCGTGCGCGGTGACAGGTTGCTGATTCGTGTAGTTGACGGCGAGCGTTCCCGCGAGACTGTTGCTGATCGTCGGTTTCAGCGCAACGCCTGAATGAATGTCGATGTACTTGCCGCTCAGCGCAATAATTTCACCGCCGGCCGAATGCACCGTATAGATTCCCCCATCGACGTCGAAACCGTTGTAGACCTGCTGGTAGCGGGCGTGCGAAATACTCAGGTTATCGACTTCGGTCGACACCAATCGGAACGCATCGAAGGCTTCCGCGCCCGTGTGCGTCCGCAGCACCTTCGTCGCGCTGACCGACGAGGTGCCAGGCGCAAGGTTGTAGATCAACGCCGAATCGGAAAAGTCGAGATAGTCGAGCCCACTCGCGATGTTGATGGCGAGCAGAACGCGCCGCTCAAGCGTCTCGAACTGTAGCGGCGGGAGAGTGGAGCGTCGACGACGATATGATCTGGCTTTCCCTGACATACGGAAACTCCCCGATGGCTTGCGTCTCATGTGACGCGATAAGAAAAGAAGCGTGAATTCAACCGGATTCGGCGAATCGCGTCGCCGTCATGGGTACCGGAGCGGCGGAGTGAGGGCCCTCCATCGGGTTTTCATAGTAGCATAAATCCAGACTGTCAATAACCCTTTGCCGGAAAAAACGTCGAAACCAGGGCTTGGCACAATCGAACTTTATCCGCGTCAGGCTGAAGTCCTCGTCAATCGAACCGACGTTCCAGCCGAATCCGTCGGGTCCCGTGGCCGAACGCGGAAAGTTCGGACTCCTGGTGACTTCAGCTCCGGTTCGGGCTCGCGACTCGGTCTTCGAATTGCTCAATGACTTCCCGAAGTTGTTCAATGCCGATCGGCTTGGTGAGGTGTCGATCGAAACCGGCCTGACGGGCGAGCTGGCGATCGTTGTCCTGGCCGTATCCGGTAACGGCCACCAGAAACGTACCGGAAAGGTCCTGGTCCGACCGGATCGCACGCGCCACGGCGTATCCATCGAGGTCGGGCAAGCCGATGTCGCAGAACACGATTTCGGGTCGGTACTCCTTGACGCGCTTCAGCGCCGTTGTCCCGTCGCTCGCTTCGACGACCTTTTGATCGAGGGATTGGAGCAATCGCATCATCGGAAAACGCAATGCGCGCTGGTCTTCGACGATCAGGATTCGATGTGCTTGCAGTGCCGATGTCGGTGATGGAACTTCTGGCGTGGCCGGGGAAGTCGGGTCGGAACTTAACGGGAGTTCAATGGTGAACGTGGACCCATGCCCCAATCCATCGCTGTGAACCGTGATGCTGCCGCCGTGCATTTGCACCAGTTGGCTGCTGAGCGCCATGCCGATGCCCAGCCCGCCGCGGCTCCGCGCGATCCTGCAGTCGGCCTGTCGAAAGGGCTGGAACATCGCGGATACCGTGGACGGGTCCATTCCGATCCCTGTGTCGCGCACCGTGATTCTTGCCTTGGCCTGATCGTCGTCGAGTTCCACGATCACGGAGATTGAGCCACCGGGATTCGTAAACTTGGTCGCGTTTTGCAACAGGTTCTTGATGACCTGGGAGAGCCTCGCCAAATCACCGCTGAGCCATAGCGGCCTTTCCGGCAATTCACTCGTCATGACCAAATTATTTTTTTCGACATGGTGATGATGGTCGCCAACCAGGTTGCCTACCAATTCGACGAGATTCAATCGTTCCTTGCGCAACTTGATTTTCCCGGCGGTAATTCGGGAAATGTCCAGCAGGTCATCGACAAGCCGCGTCATCAGCTTTGTTTGGCGGGCGATCAAGTTGAACAATTCCAGCTCTTCGGATTGGGGGCGGCCCGTAGCCGAACTCGCCAAGAGTTTGGATTCTTGCCCCGTAGCCGAACTCTCGGAGAGTTTGGACTCATGTCTCTGCGCTTCGGACCCTGAACTGCTGGCGCCTTCCGCTACGGATTGCGCTGGCAACCTTTGATTTGCCAGTTGTCTCAGGACTTGTAGCCCAGTGACGATTCCGGACAGCGGATTGCGCAGCTCGTGACCGAGCATCGCCAGAAAATGATCCTTGTGCCGATTGCTTTCCCGCAGTGCCTCTTCGACCATGATTCGGTCGGTGATGTCGGCGACGGTGCCGTCAAAACTTGTGAGCACCTGCTCCGGCCCTTTTCCGCGGAAGTTCACCCGACCCTTGGCGAATACCCAGCGAATCGTCGAGTCCGGATGGACCACCCGGAATTCCTCGGCATAGGGGACCGGATTTTCAGGCCGGGTCGTCGCCGCCACCGCTTCGCGGATTCGTTGCCGGTCGTCGGGGTGAATGATCGCGAAGGCCGACTCGTAATCGAGTTGCTCACCGGTCACGCCGAAAATGGCCCGGAACCGCGCGTCGCTTGCCAGTTCATTCGTCGCCGCGTCAATATGCCAACTTCCCAGATCGGCCGAATCGAGCGCCAGGTGCCACTGTTGATCGCGCAGGTGAAGCAGCTCCTCCCCGCGCTTATGCTCGGTGATGTCTTCAATGGCCAACAGAATCAGTTCGTCCTGGTCGGAGTCCTGCAACAGCCGACGGGCGTTGAGCAGCATGGCCCGTGGCCCGATGTCAGGAAAGTTGAATTCGATTTCGTGTTCGTTAAACGCAGTTTGTCTTGAGAGCACCTCGGTCAACAACGTTCGCAGCGCCGGCTGGTTCCATTGTTTGTCACCCAACTCGTAAATGAAGCGATTCTCGGTCTCCCGCGGTGTAACGCGGAACATCTGATAGAACGACTTGTTCGCCGATTTTACACGCTGGTCCCTGGTTACGATCAGCAATGGCTCATGGACTGTCTGGACGATCGCCTGGGTATAATCACCGATCTCTTTCAATTTCAACTGCATCGTTTTGGCTGCGTCGATGTCCAGCAGTACCAGGACCGCACCGTCGATTTTGTTGTCAGCGGTTCGGTAAGGATGCAGTCGAAGTTGATACCAGCGGCCTTCGCGGTCGCAAATCTCACGCTCGATGACCTGCACCGTCTCCATCGCGTCGCCGAGCAACGCTGGCAAATCCGCGACTTCGATCCCCAGCTTGACGTCGTTGATCGAACGCCCGACATCGGCCGGGACCAGATTGAGGACTTTGCCGGCCTGCGGCGTGAATCGCCGGATGCACAGATCGGTCCTCAGCATGACGATCGGAATGCTGGCGCTGGCGAGCAGGTTCGTCAGATCGTTGCTCAGAAGATTCAATTGCTGATTGCGCTTTTCCAATTGGTCGTTGACCGTGGTCAGTTCCTCGTTAATCGACTGGAGTTCCTCCTTGGCGGTCTCCAGTTCCTCGTTCGTGCTTTGCAGTTCCTCGTTGGAGGAAAGGATTTCCTCGCTGGCCGATTTCAGTTCTTCATTGGCCGCGTCATGTTGCTCGGCCGTCACTTGCTGATGTTCACGAGTCGCGTTCAGATCCCGACGAAGCTGCTCGATCTCGCGCTCGCTCTGCTCCAGTGCATGCGATTGGGCCGCGGAGGGAGCGGACACCGGCAATGCCGTGAACATTCGCTTGAGCCACGAACCCCGTGGAGACGCTAGAGCGGACCCGGCGGTGTGAGGCCTGAAGGTTCCCACTCTCTTATTCAATGCCTGTCCGACGGGCGAATCAATTTCTTCAAACAGTACCAGGAAACAGCGTTCGCTCTGGCCGGGAGGTTTCACCCGGCTGACTCGCAGATTGATATTCCGCGTTCGGGAGCCGTCGCGGATATGCACGCCCAACCGTTCCGCCGTTTCGTTTTCCTGAGCGACGTCGGCCAGGGCACCCTTGAGTTCCATAAACAATCCGTCGCGTGCCATTTTCAGCAGGTTCAAGCTGGCCGCCCCCGCCGCCGGTTCCAGATACGGGCTGGTGCGTCCGCGAAATTGCAGGATTTCCAGGGACTCGTTGACTAGCACTCCCGCCGGAGCGTAGCGGCCGAGTACCATCCGATCGGCTTCCTTCTGAAAGTCCAGAGGGTTGGAAGTTTGATACGGGACGTTTTTCTGTTCGATGTGCGGCGCCTGCAGACGGCTGTCGGTATTGAAGTGCGGATACTGCCGAGGAACGCTCGATTTTTTGGAGTAGATTCGGTGCGAACTGTCCACGATTTCGAAAAGATCGGTGAAGCTGCCGACGGACTCGGAAGTTCCCAGCATCAGGAAGCCGCCGGGATTCAGTGCATAATGGAAGGTCGGAATGACCCGCTTCTGCAACACCGGAGAAAGGTAAATCAACAGATTCCGGCAACTGATCAAGTCGAGACGCGAAAACGGAGGGTCTGCCGTAATGTTCTGCCTCGCAAAGACGCAGATATCGCGAATGCTCTTGTTGATTCGATAATGTCCGTCTTCTTTCGTAAAGAAACGACGCAGCCGTTCGGGGGAAACCTCTCCCTCGATTCTCTCCGGATAAAGCCCGGCGCGTGCCGTATCGAGGGAACCGGAATCGCTCAGGTCGGTGGCGAAAATCAGGATCGGCCGGCGAACCGGTCGGTCGTCCAGGTATTCCAGCAGTGCCATGGCGATCGAGTACGCCTCCTGGCCCGTGGAACAGCCGGCGGTCCAGACGCGAATCGGCGTTTCCGCTGGCCGATCGTTGATGATTCGCGGAAAGATTTCGCTTTTGAGAAATTCGAACATCGCGGGGTCGCGGAAGAAACTCGTGACGTTGATCAGGATTTCGTGGAACAGTTCCTCAATTTCGCCGCGATCCGATTCCAAAAGGGCAACGTAGTCAGACAGCTTTTCCCGGGTGTGCAGCGCCATCCGCCGCATGATCCGCCGCTTGATCGTGGAGTCCCGGTAATGCGTAAAATCCACACCGACGGCGGAACGCAACAGGGCGAGAACCTTGCGAAACGGTCCTTCCTCTCCGGCAAACATTTGCCCGTCGTCAGACTTGTCGGCTGCGGGCGTCAGGTAGGGGTGCTTGCCAATCCGCGCCAATTCGAGCGCGATCTGTTCGGGCGTCAGCACGAAATCAACGTTGCCTGCGCTCACGGCGTTTTGCGGCATGCCCGCGAACCTGGCCGATTGTTCGTCTTGCGCGAAGGTGATCCCCCCTTCGGCCTTGATCTCCCTGAGACCCAGCGTGCCATCGGAGCCGGTGCCCGAAAGTACGATCGCAATCGCCTGATCCCTCCGCTGGCCGGCTAACGACCGAAAGAAAAAGTCGATCGGCAAATGCGGGTGCGGATCGCCCCGGGGCGTGAGTTTCAGCTCATCTCCCTCGATCGCCATGTTCGTGTTGCGGGGGATGATGTAAACCTGATTGGGTTGCACGGCCATGCCATCAGTCACTTCCACAACAGGCAACGACGTCGTCCTGGCAAGCAGATCGTGCAGCTTGCTGTCGTGCTTCGGGTCCAGGTGCTGGACCAGTACAAACGCCATGCCCGTATCGTCGGGCAAATGGCTGAGCAGTTGCGTGAACGCCTCCAGGCCGCCCGCCGACGCACCGACGCCAACGACGGGAAACAAGTTCGCCGGTTGCCCGTTCGGGCCATGGACATCCGCTCGACGTTCTGGCTCAGCATTCATCAGCGTCTCATGTTCACCTGGTCGGTCGCAGAAATTGCGAAACCATGTAGCCAAAGTCGCCGAGGACTTCGGTTTCCAGGTTGTTGGAAAAGGCGTGGACTATCCCCTCCCCGATCATCGTCGCGACCACGCCCGCCACGCGGCAATACCGCGCTTGAGTTTAATACCGGGCCAGTCCAACGACAACCCAAAAAGGAAAAGGGGGACATTGTACTTTTTTCTGGTTTGCTATATAATTGAGGAATGCCAAGAACAGCGCGAGCATCTGCCGGAAATGTCTGCTACCACGTCCTTAACCGTGGAAATGGGCGAAATCCTGTATTTCACAAGGACGGTGATTATGGGTCGTTCCTGAAACTGCTGAATCAGGCGAACGAACGGGTTTCCATGCGCTTGCTGGCCTTTTGCCTGATGCCCAATCACTTTCATCTGGTGGCGTGGCCGCGCAATGACGGCGAACTGAGCCAATGGATGCAATGGCTGATGACGGCACACGTTCGTCGATATCACCGGCATTACGACTCGTCAGGTCATGTTTGGCAGGGTCGTTTCAAGGCGTTTCCGGTACAATCCGACGAGCATTTACTGACCGTGATGCGTTATGTCGAACGCAATCCTGTTCGAGCCAAGTCCATTCCGGTTCGCAAGGCAGAGAACTGGCCGTGGTCGTCGGCGGGAAAGCCGCCACAACCATTCGAAGCAGTCAAGCTTCACGCAGGGCCTGTCAGGAAACGAAAGGACTGGCTGGAATGGGTCAATACGCCATTGAGCCAAACGGAACTGGAAGCGATGCAGACCTGCGTCGACCGGGGCCGTCCATTTGGAACTCCGCAATGGCAAAGCCGCATCGCAAAAACGCTCGGCCTGGAATCGACGATCCGCCCTCGCGGTCGTCCTCGCACAAAAAAGTAGAATGTCCCCCTTTTTTTTCAGGGATGCAGCCCGATCTGGTGGAGGCCGCTGGTTTCCTCCAGGCCGAGCATCAGGTTCATGCACTGGACCGCCGAACCCGCGGCGCCCTTGACCAGATTGTCCAGCGCGCTGATGACGACGACGCGTCGCGATCCTTCGTCCCGTTCGAATCCGATGTCGCACAGGTTGGTCCCGGCGACGAGCCGCGGCTCCGGAAAGCGGTGAATGCCGCGTTTCTCATGGACAAGCCGGATGAAAGGTTCATCACCATAGTGTTTCCGGTAAAGTGACCAGACCGCGCGCTCGTCCAGCTCCTGATTGAGCATGACGTGGGCCGTACACAATACGCCGCGGACCATCTCGACGGCGGTCGCCGAAAAATGCAGCGGGAAGCACCCCAGTTCCTGGTGGATTTCCGCCTGATGGCGATGTCCGGTGGGCGCGAACGAGCGGAAACTGCCGCTTCGTTCCGGGTGGTGCGTGGCGAGCGAAAACGAATTGCCCCCTTCGGACGAACCGACCAGAACCTGAACAACAGCTTGCTCGATCAGTCCGGCTCGGGCCAGCGGCATGAGGGCCAGATTGGTCGCCGTCGCGTTACAGCCGACTCCGCTGCACCGTATCGCCCCGCGCAATGCCTCGCGGTGAAACTCCGGGAGTCCGTAAACAAACGATTCCAGAAGATCGGGAGAAGGGTGCGGCTCGCCGTACCATTTCGCGTATTCAGCCGGATCGTTGAGCCGAAAATCCGCCGCCAGATCGACAAGCCGCGTCGCGACGCCGGCAAACCAGTCGATTTCGCGCGAACTGTGACCGTGAGGCAACGCGAGAAAGAGGAGGTCACAGGATTCGAGATTCTCAACTTGTGAAAAACGCAACCTCGTCTCGCCACGAAGGTTGGGATGCACGCTGTGAACGAACTTGCCGTCGTGAATCCGCGAAGTGACTTGCCGGATTTCCACCCCTTCATGCCGCAGCAACAGACGGATCAATTCGCCGCCCGTGTAGCCGGACGCGCCGACGATGCTGACCACCGCGCTCATCGGGACACCCCCTCGGCAACCTGCAAGACATATTGGGCCATCCTTGCCGGGATGTTGACGCCGGTCGGGCGGCTACTGTTGCGAAACTCCATCGAGGCGTTGATTTCGTTGACGAGCAGTTGCCCGTCAACGGACTCGATCAGGTCAACCGCGAGCAACCCGCCGCCAACTGCCTTGGCGGCACGGCGCGAAAGGTCGTCGATGGCGTCGGTGATTTCGCAGTTCTCGGCAACGGCACCGCGCGCCGTGTTGGTGATCCAGTGGGCGGCTCGACGTCGAATCCCGCAAATCGTTTCGTCGTCGATGACAAAGGTACGGATGTCCGCGCCCGCCTTTTCGATGTAGGGTTGGATGTAAAAGACACCGTGGAGGACGGAACCGAGTGTCAGTTTGTGCTCGACAATTGCCTCGGCGGACTCGCGATCGTTGACCTTGGCAAGGAGGCGGCCCCACGAACCGGTGACGGGCTTGAGGACCGCCGGGTAACCCGTTTCCTCGATCGCCGCCAGCGCCGTCTCGGCCGACACCGCGACGAGGACGGGAATGGAGGCGACACCGGCGGCTGCCAGCCGCGCGGAGGTCTCGATCTTGTCGCCGCAAATCCGGTTGACGCTTGCCGAATTGACGCAGGGGATTTCCCACGCGTCGAGCACCGTGGCGATGGCCAGCGACTGGGAGTGGCTGAGGCAGCGATCAAAAACGACGTCGAAGCGCCGCCACGGAGAGGGGTCCGAGAGATTGAGGATGACGTCGCGCGCGTCAAGCCATTCGACTTCGGCGTCCAGGGCGCGCAACTCGTTTAACAACTGCTTTTCCTCGACGCGGGCGCGCGAGTGCAGCATTCCGACTCGCATTAATTACTCGCCCCAATCCTCTTCGATTTCCGGAGCCGGTTCGAGTTCAAGAGGATCGGTCGAAGTGATCTCGAATTCCATTCCGCATTCGGCGCACGGGGCGATCTCGCCGATCACCGCGTCGTCCTGGATTTCAATGTCCGCTTCGCATTCGGGACAAGTCGTGATTTGCATGTCAGTTGGCTCCAGCGTGATTCCGATTCGATGGCCGACCCAACGAGGCACGATGACTCTCCGCTTCCCGCTTTGGCCGGAACGGCTATCTTTATCGTTCTCGGCGGTGAGGCCGTCAATATGCTGAAGCGCCCGGAATTTCAGATTTTTTCGACAGCAAAAAATTCGTGGAAGCAAGTACTTTAGACGAGAAACCGCTTTCCTCTCCCGGGCGAGGGTCCCTTGTCGTGCTGTTTTTGACGGTCTTTGTCGATCTGCTCGGATTCGGGATGGTGATGCCGCTGCTGCCAGTCTACGCCGACCTGTTCGCAATGGACGCCGGCGGCTGGACGATCGGCGCGCTGATGGCGAGCTTCTCATTCATGCAATTTCTTTCCGCGCCGTTGTGGGGCATGCTGTCGGACCACATCGGACGACGGCCCGTTCTGATCGCGGGGCTGGCCGGTTCGGTGATCTTCTACTCGCTGTTCGCGTGGGCCTCGTGGACGCACAGCCTGTCAATGCTCTTTGTGTCGCGGATCGGCGCGGGGATCGCCGGTGCGACGATTCCCACGACCCAGGCCTATATCGCCGACACGACCGCGCCGGGACGCCGCTCGCACGGGATGGCGCTGATTGGCATCGCGATGGGGTTCGGATTTACGTTTGGACCGTTGCTCGGTTTTCTCGCGCTGCCGTCGGGCGAGGGGGACCCTGGTCCGTGGCCGGGAGTTTTCGCGGCGGCCTTTTCGCTGCTCGCGCTGTTGCTCGCGATCGTCCTGCTCCCGGAATCGAAGCCGCCGGGCGTTCAGTCAACGGCGCGCAAGTGGCTGGACGTGACGGGCCTGAGAGTTGCCTTGTCGCGGCGCGGGCTGTTGCTGTTGCTGGCCGGTTACACGCTGTGCATCCTCGCGTTCGTGCAGTTCGAGACGACTCTGTCGCTGTTGCTCTACCGCAGCAAGCACGGTCTCGAACAGACCCCGTTCGATTTCAGCTGGCGGCAACTGATGCTGACATTTGCACTGGTCGGTCTCGTGCTGGCCGTGGTTCAGGGGGCCATCATTCGCCCGCTGACGAAACGCCTCTCGGACGTTGCACTGTTGCTGATTGGCATAAGCCTGGAAGTCGCCGGTTTCGCAATTCTCATGCTGGCGATCCGGATTCCCTCGGCGGGAGCCCTGTACATCGGGTTGTTCGTGATTTCGAGCGGCTTTGCGTTCATTCAACCGTCGTTACACGCGCTGGTGTCGAACTGGACGCCGGCGGATCGGCAGGGGGGCGTGCTCGGGTTCGCGCAGAGCCTTAACGCTTTGGCTCGCATCGTCGGCTCGGCGATCGGCATCCCGTTACTCAAGCGGAACGTGACATTGCCCTACAGTTCGGCGCTGCTGTTGATGTTCGCGACCGCCGGGGCGATCGTGCTGGCCAATCACTGGCACCGGAACGATGGGGACGGAGGCGGGGGGAAACGGCTTCACGGATGATGGACCACGGACGATGGACCACGGATGAAGGACCACGGATGATGGACCACGGATGAAGGACCACGGATTTTGGATCGCTGACTTTTTTGCAAACTTGCATGGACCGACAATCGACTCCGGATGACGCTTCCGATCCGCGGATCGAAGACACCTATGCCGAGGCCTTTGAGATGCCGTTTGCGCGGCTGATCGTGACGGCCGTCGATCGGTACTGGCTGGAGAGGGCCGCGGCGGCATTTTGCGGTTACGCGTCATCGGTGATTGGTTGCGACGCGGAGTGCGGGATCGAGCGATTTGTTTCGGCCATGGAGACGCCCGATGGACGCGTCGGCGTCGCGCTGCTGGCCTTTGCGACCTCTCGTGAAAGGCTCGCCGCCGCAGTGACCAATCGAACGGGGCAATGCCTCATGACATGTCCGACAACGGCGGTCTTCAACGGACTGGAATCGGAAACGACCTTTCCGCTTGGCGGGAAGTTGCGGTATTTCGGCGACGGATTTCAAAAGAGCAAACGTCCTGGATCGCGCCGATTCTGGCGCGTCCCGGTGATGGACGGCGAGTTCATCGTCGAGGATACCGTCGGGACGTCGAAGGGGGTCGCCGGCGGTAACTTGATAATTGTGGCACGGACGACGGCCAGCGCGCTGATCGCCGCACAGGCCGCCGTCGCGGCCATCGACAAGCTCGACGGGTGCATCACGCCCTTTCCGGGCGGGATCGCGCGAAGCGGCAGCAAGGTTGGCTCGCGTTACAAAAACCAGATTGCTTCGACGGCGGAGTGGTTTTGCCCGACCTTGCGCGGTCGGGTTGAATCGCGATTGCCCGCCGAGGCGGAAGCCGCGCTGGAAATCGTGATCGACGGGATCGACGAGTCGTCGGTTCGGCGAGCGATGGCTGGCGGAATCACCGCGGCGCTTCAGTCGCCCGCCGGGAAGGACGTTCTCGCGGTGACGGCGGGCAACTTTGGCGGACGGCTTGGCAAGTGTCTGATCCGGCTCCGCGAGCTGTAGCCCTGCTCGCCGCGATTGTCGCGATTTGCCGAAGGTCCGGTGTCAGCTTGAGTCCCTGCGGGCCTCGGACCATAATGCCGAAGATGTTTTCAATGGGGCCTCGCTCGGAATAGAGGTTTTCATCACGCGGTTACCGTCAACGCCCTCCGTTTCCTTCCCGCAATGACAGTCCGAAATCTTGCCTGGCTGACCGGCACCGCCCTCATGCTTCATCAGTTCGCGATCATTCCGGCGATGGCCGACATTCGCTTGCCAGCGGTCTTTTCCGACAAGATGGTTTTGCAGCAAGGCGACGACGTTCGCGTATGGGGCGAAGCGGAACCGGGTGAGCAGCTTGCCATCACGCTTGGCGACAGTTCGTCCGCCGCCACGGCCGACGAATCAGGCAAATGGGCAACATCGATCGCCGCGCCGCCCGCCGGAGGGCCTTACGAACTGGCGATTTCAGGAAAGGAAGCGCGTGTGGTGTTTACCGATGTCCTGGTCGGGGAAGTCTGGTTGTGTTCGGGCCAGTCGAACATGAACTGGCCCGTCGATCAATCGACTGAACTCGCTAATAAAGTGGAAAAGGACAAGTTTCTCAGCGGCCTGGTCAATTCCCGGATTCGCCTGTTGACGGTTCCCCAGCATTCGGTGGACGAACCAGCGACCAATTTTTCCGAAGCGGCGGTCTGGAAAGAAAGCTCGCCGGGGGAAATCGCCGAGTTTTCCGGAACGGCCTATCACTTCGCGCGCGCGCTTGCCGAATCGTCCTCTCTCGCCGACGTGCCGATCGGGTTGATCGACGCAAGCTGGGGAGGGACGCCGGGCGAAGCATGGGTTTCGCGTGAGGCTTTGGAAGCGCGCGAAGCGCTTGCACCGTTGCTGGCCCACTGGGACGAAAACACCGACCAGCGCTCCCAGCACCGACCCGGCAATTTGTTCAACGGCATGATCGCGCCATTGATTCCCTATTCGATTCGGGGCACCATCTGGTATCAGGGGGAAGCGAACGTCGGTCGAGCCGACCAGTACGCCGTGATCCTGAAAACGCTGATCGAGGACTGGCGAGCGCGGTTTGGCAAGGGAGATTTCCCGTTTTTTCTGGTTCAACTGGCACCTTACAGGTACACCGACGAGGACCCCGCCGCGCTGCCGGAATTGTGGGATGCCCAGCAGCGCGCCCTCACGCTGCCCAATGTGGCGATCGCGACGACTTGCGACATTGGCAACCCGGCGGATATTCATCCAAAGAACAAGATCGTTGTTGGAGAACGGCTCGCGGCGATCGCACGGAACCTGACTTACGGCGACAAGAGCGTTGCGTGGTCCGGTCCCCGCATGGAGCGCATGGGGCGGATCGACGGTTCGGGCCAGATCGCGATTGAGTTCAGCCACGCGGAAGGACTGCATACCACATCGACCGCGCCGACCGGATTTCTGATCGCGGGAAAGGATGAAAAATTCGTTTCCGCCACAGCGCGGATTGAGGACGAACACATCGTCGTCTGGTCGAACGAAGTCCCCGATCCGGTCGCCGTCCGTTATTTGTGGACGGACACATCGCAAGGTGATTTGTTCAACGCCGCCGGGTTGCCGGCAGCTCCATTTCGCACCGATAATTATGACTTGCAGTCAAAAGGAAAGCATTTTTAGAACGATCGCCCGCGGGGCGAACCGCCAGCTCGTCGACAACCTGTGAATTGGCCGTTCGCGCTACTTTTTTGCCGCAACGTCAAAGCCAAAACCCCCTGGTTTCGGCCTGTCACGCGAACTGGCAGTTCGCGCTACTTTTTTGCTGCAACCCGGCACGGGATTGGGTAACATACGGGATATTTGACCGTCCGGATTCTCTTTGCATTCAACAGATCATGTCCGCCAATTCAACATCCGAATCAGAAGAATCGCAAAGTCCCCAAATGGACGACGCCGCGAACCAGGAAAAAAAATCGGGCAAGACCGACAGCGGGCGGAAGATTCTGATCGGATCACAACGCGACGCCGCGGACCCGTCGTTGCGCAGTGGCAAGAAACGACTTGGCATGATCGAGTTAAGCCCCAAAAGGGTAAACCAGGCCGTCCGGCTGCCGGTCCGCGATGCCGCGCCGCCAGTCACGGCGGACAATCGCGAAGGAAGTGTCGCGAGTGACCTCCCGCCACTGCCGAGCGAGTCGCAACCGCCAACTGCAACCAGTGAGGCGGCGACTGCAACCAGGGAGACGCCTCAACCGGCACCGGCACCGCCGGAAACCATTCGCGAGGAACCTTCCAGGTCCGATTTGCTCGCGGCCGCGAGTGGCGCGCAGCCGATCCCGGCCATCGAGTCGCCGTCGCCTCCGCTGGACACGTCCTATGCATCGCTTGCGATCGACGACGAACTGGAAGCGGCGATCGAAGGGATTGAAATGGACTCGCTCATTGGCGAGGCACCGGCGCGTGGGGAACTTGAACTCGACGCGCGGATCAAGGGGGTTGTGACTCGCGTTCACAACGACAACGTATTCTTTTCGCTGAAGAGCCACTTCGAAGGAGTCGCGTCGCGTCGCCAGTTCAAGTCGCCGCCCGTCGAGGGTGCGATGCTGGAAGTCGTCGTCACCGGATTCCGCGAAGACGAGGGGCTGTACGACGTGACCATTCCCGGTGCGGCGGTCAGCGTGGCGGACTGGTCCGATTTGAACGAAGGGGCGGTGGTCGAAGCGCGCATTTCCGGGTCGAATACCGGCGGTCTCGAATGCATCGTGCATAACATTCGCGGCTTTATTCCCGCCAGCCAGATCGCGATCGGACACGTTGATCATTTCGGGGACTTTGTCAATCAGAAATTCCAGTGCGTCGTCACCGAGGTCAATCCGCGGCGGAAGCGACTGGTCCTTTCCCGCCGCGCCGTGCTCGAGCGCGAAGCGGAAGAGAAAAAGCAAGAGTTGCTCGCGTCGCTCAAGGTGGGCCAAACGCTTGAGGGCGTTGTCACGCGGTTAATGGATTTCGGTGCTTTTGTCGACATTGGCGGGGCCGAGGGTCTGGTTCACGTCAGCAAGTTGAGCTGGGAGCGTGTCGACCATCCGAGGGAAGTGCTCGAACCGGGCCAGAAAATCCAGGTCAAGGTCGAGAAACTTTCGCCAGGAAGCGGCAAAATCGGACTTTCGCTCCGCGACACCGGCGAAAACCCGTGGACGCGGATCGAGGAAAAATTTCCGGTCGGTTCGGTCGTCGACGGGACGGTCACGCGGCTCGCTCAGTTCGGGGCCTTTGTTCGTCTGGAATCGGGCATCGAGGGGCTGATTCACATTTCCGAACTGGCCCATCATCGGGTCATTGCAGTGAAGAACGTGGTGTCGGCGGGCGATGCGGTCAACGTCAAGGTTCTTTCGATTGATCCGTCGGCCCAGAAAATCGGCCTGTCGCTCAAGGCAACCCAGTCGAGGCCCGAAACCCCCGACACCAGGAGGGACGACGAGGCGGCGGAACCGATTCGTGAACTGGCCGTCAAGCGCCGCGATGAGCCGCTCAAGGGGGGGCGCGGTCGCAACTCGGGCGGCGAACAATTCGGATTGAACTGGTAAGCGCCTCGCGCATGATCTGGCGTTATCTCGTCCGCCCCGTGCTCTTTCGGCTGCCCGCCGAAACCGCGCATCACGCGTCGATGACGCTCTTTCACGCGGTCATGTTTCCTCCGCTTTCGACGGCAACCGGCTGGTGGACGGCGGCGCGCGAACCTTCGTTGCGCTCACGGCTTTGGAACCTCGAATTTGAGAATCCGGTGGGCCTTGCCGCGGGCTTTGACAAGCGGGCCGTCTGGTTCAATTCACTGCGGCGACTCGGATTCTCGCACGTCGAAGTCGGTACGATCACGGCGGAGGCCCAGGCGGGCAATCCCCGGCCGCGACTCCTTCGCCTGCCGCGCGACGAGGCGCTCGTTAATCGGATGGGGTTCAACAATGAGGGTGCCGACGCCACCGCGCGGCGGCTGGAACGCGGGCGAATTCGCTGCCTCATTGGAATCAACCTTGGAAAAACGAAGACCGTTGATCTGGAAAACGCCACTCGCGATTATTTGCGCGGTTTCCGCGCGTTGTTCCCTTTCGCGAGTTATTTCACGATCAACGTCAGTTCGCCCAACACACCGGGCCTCCGTGACTTGCAGTCCCGCCAGCCGCTGATCGAGTTGATCAGTGCGCTTCGCGAATGCAACAAGGAGCTGGCCGCCGAACGACGCATTGAGCCGCGGCCCGTGTTGCTGAAGATCGCGCCCGATCTGGACGAGAGGCAACTGGAATCGATCGCCGACGTCGCACGAGAAACGGGAATCGACGGGCTGATTGCCACCAACACAACGACGAGCCGCGAAGGACTTGAATCGCCGCGCTCTCTCATTGAGCGGGCGGGCGAAGGGGGCCTTTCCGGACGCCCTCTGACCTCCGTAAGCCGCGAGGTCGTGAGCCAACTTTACCAGATGACCGGGGGGGAGATTCCGATTGTCGGGGTGGGCGGAATCATGAACGGCGAGGATGCCTGGCAAATGATCCTCGCAGGCGCTTCGCTTCTCCATGTCTACACGGGTTTCGTCTATGGCGGCCCGATGTTTGTTAAGCAGGTGAACCGGCACATTGCCCGCCGTTTGCGCGAAGCCGGGATGGAGCGGATCGACGCGGCCATTGGATCGATCCATCGTTAAGCGCCAGTCGCTTAGATCGAAACTCTACGCGAGTTCCGCTACATGCGCGGTGTTTCGGAATCGTAGCGGAAGCCGCCAAGGCTTTCGAGGTCGCAAGGGCTTTCGAGGGGCGCGGGCTTTCGAGGGGCGCGGGCTTTCGAGGGGCGCGGGCGTCGCGGGTGGGTTGATTCGTCGCTAAAATCGAAACTCTACGCGAGTTCCGCTACATGCGCGGTGTTTCGGAAACGTAGCGGAAGCCGCCAAGGCTTTCGACGGGGTGGGCTTTCGACGGGGTGGGCTTTCGACGCGGGTGCGTTTCGAGAGTTTTCAATTCGGCGGTTGAAAAAACTGTTCAAAGCTCGTCCGGCCTGACATAATGAAATCGATGAGCCGCGTCGGCGGTCGGCACCCGAATTCTTGCGAATCCGGCTACGGGGCTTCGGTATCTGGATGGGTAACCATTCAGGCAGTGGCCGGCCAGCGACGGGGAAGATGGCGTATCAGGAAATCAACCAGAAAAAACGCAAGCGAAAGTGCGGGGGTCCATGAGCGTTGATTACGGATCGCAACAGTTCCAGCGACCGCAGTTCGGACACAAGCCATCGGACGTCGTCAAGCCAGTCAGTCACGAGATGGTTCGCGGCCAGTTGCTTTTGCCCGCGCGGGGATTGTTGTTGACCGGGGTTCTGTCGGTGATCCTTGCCGTCGGCGGCGTCGCCGGGTCGTTGATCTACAGTGTTGTGAATCGCGAGAATATCCAGCGCGGCTGGATCGCACAACTCTATGGTCCCGACGCGGTGGGACTCAGCAATTCGCCGAGCAAACTCAAGCGAGTCAGGCAAGAACAGGAACGCCAGAGATCACGCGCCAACGCGATCTTCACGATGATCCTTGGCGGCACGACGATCGGATTCCTCGCGCTGGCGGCGGTTTCGATGGCATTCGTCGCGGCGGGCATCCTCATGCCCCAGTTGCGTAATTACCGGGCGTGTCGGCTGTTCTGTCTGCTCGCGATCATTCCAGGACTTTCGCCACTCCTCATCCTTGGAATCCCGTTTGGCATTATTGGGTTTTTACGGCTGAACCAGCCCCATGTAAGGCGCGCATTCGATTGACCGCCCGGCGTCGTCAAGTCACGTCGGGGCGGGAAGCGGCGAACTCAAGAACCGGTGCGCGAAGTTCCGCGACGAGAAACGCCGATCCGGCAATGCACAGCACGTCGCCCGGCCCGAGTTGTGACTCGACCGACTTCCACGCCGCGAGCGGGTTCTCCTCGACGGCCAATCCAGGTCGGTCGGCGTCCGGGCGCGCCGCGCGCAGTTCCCTTGCGAGGTTCATCAGCGATTCAGGGACGGCGGCGCGCGGATTGAGCGTAAACCGCGTGAGCAGAACCTCGTCAAATTCCGGCAACAAGCGTTCGAGCATTCCGGAAACGTCCTTGTCCTGGCTGGACGCAAAAATCAGCCACCGCTTGCCCTTTGACCTTTTCGCCGTCAGTTGCCGCAACGTTGCCACCAGCGCCTCGATCGACGCCACATTGTGGGCCATGTCAACGATCACGAGCGGGCGGCGGGAAACCACTTCGCAGCGCCCGGCCAGCGAATAGCGGGCAAGCGCCGCGCGAATGGCCGCATCGTTGATTCGTTTTTCGGACCGGGCAAGCAACTTTAGGGCCGCAATGGCGATTGAAGCGTTCTCCGCCTGGTGATTCCCGACGACGTTAAGGCGGACGTGATCGAGTCGCCACGTTTGGTCTTTTCCCGTGACTTCCGAGCCCGCGGCGGCAGAGGGAATCCTTCCCGACGTGGAAAACTCCAGATGCATGTACCGCCGCATCACCCCGGCAACCGCGCACGAGAAATCCCTTTCCAGTTCGAGCAAGAGGCAGTTGTGAACCGAGCAACTGTCACGAATCTCGCGCGCGGCTGCCGGGTCAATCGCACCGCTGACGACGGGGACGCCTGATTTGATGATGCCGGCCTTTTCCCGCGCGATCTTCTCCACGACGGCACCAAGTTGCAAGGTATGGTCAAGGGAAATTCTCGTAATGACACACAGGACCGGTTGGCAGACATTGGTCGCGTCGAGGCGTCCGCCCAGGCCGACTTCGAGTACCACGTACTGAACGGAGGCCCGCGCAAAATGGACCATCGCGGCGGCCGTGATGATCTCAAAAAAACTGTGGGGTCGATCTCCGCCCGCGCGACGGGATTCGCGTCCTTCGGCGGCGCGGCGAACCGTCTCAAGCGCGTCGGCCAGCGACGCATCATCGATCCACGCTTCGTCGACGACGATCCGTTCGTGGATTTGCTCAATGTGCGGTGAACTGTAACGGCCCGTCCGGATACCTGATGCAACGAGCGCCGCGGAGATCATGTGGCAGACCGAGCCTTTTCCCTTGGTCCCCGCGACATGGATAATTCGATACTGGTCCTGCGGATTGCCGAGGTCCCGCAAGAGCCGGCGCATTGCGTTTAACCGGAAATAACCCGGGTACCGGGGCTTCACCGTTTCGAAGTTGATACGCGTGTACAGCGCGGTCAGCTCCCGCCGCAAACGCGACGGGCCGGAAGCAGAGTCTTGTTGCGCCGGATCAGATGGCATCCGGTGGTATTCCTTTCCAGGGCGTTCGCCGGGGGCTGTTTTCCGCAATAACCTGGTGAGTTAACTTGCGCACGTCGTGCCATCAATCCCGGTCTGGTTGAAAGCCGAGTGAACCATTCTTATAGTGATAGGCCGCCCCACCGGCGACCCCGGAACACAAAGAGCCAGGAGCCTCGATGGCCACAATCCCCGCCAAACCGGACCGACTGGTCCAGACCAATCCGGACTTTAACCCGGACGTCGTGATTGAAACGCAAAACCTGAGCAAGGTCTATCGCGACTTCTGGGGTCGGCAGAAGGTCCGCGCGCTCAAGGCTCTCGACCTGGAGGTGCGGAAGGGGGAGATTTTCGGATTGCTCGGCCCAAACGGCTCCGGAAAATCGACGACGATCAAGCTGCTACTCGGATTGCTCTTTCCGACCAGCGGTCGGGCGCTGGTTTTTGGCAGCGACGCCACGGAAACGACCAAGAACGAACGTATCGGCTATTTGCCCGAGGAATCGTACCTGTACAAGTTCCTGACAGCGGAGGAAACGCTCGATTTTTATGGCCGGCTTTTTGACATGCCGTCGGAAGTTCGTCGCCAGCGGACCGACGAGTTGATCGAGAAGGTGGGACTGAACTGGGCGCGGCGGCGGCAACTGAAGGAGTATTCCAAGGGGATGACGCGCCGCATCGGACTGGCCCAGGCACTTATCAACGATCCGGAACTCGTTTTGCTGGATGAACCGACTTCGGGACTTGACCCGCTGGGGACGCGCGAGATGAAGGATATGATTCTCGAACTCAAGGCGCGAAACAAGACGGTTGTCATGTGCAGCCATTTGCTCGCCGACGTCCAGGACGTGTGTGACCGGATCGCGATTCTCTACCAGGGGGAACTCAAGGAACTCGGCGCGGTCAACGACCTGTTGCAGGTGAGCGACGAGACCTCGGTTCGCACGCGAAACCTCCCCGAAGCGGCGCATGAGGAAATCCGGGACGTCATTGCGCGGCACGGTGGCGAGGTGATTTCGATCGAGAATCCGCGGACCACGCTGGAGGAACTGTTCCTCAATATTGTGCGGGAAAGCGAAGCGCGGCCGGGACGAAGGGCGGCGGCGGCGAGCGGCAAGGAGGACGACCGTGGTCGTTGAGAATTTTCCGGAAATCATCGACTGGCTCTTTGGAGACGGCCAAACGACCGGTGCCATTTTTGTCTTTCTCCTGGTCTTGCTGGTGGCGGTCCTGCTGGGACTCTTCGCGGGCTTTGTCATCGCCTCCTTTCGCAGCGGGCCGGGCGAGGCGTTCTATTCCGTCGCACGGGTCGTCGCCGGTGCCGGCCCCGACTGGTTCCGAATGTCGCCGCGCCGAATCGGAGCCATCGCGCGGCTGGCAATCAAGGAAGCATCGCGGCGTCGCGTGATCCTCATCGCCTTTCTCATTTTCTCCGTCATGCTCTTGTTCGGCGGCTGGTTTCTGGGAACCGGGGAGCACCCCGACCGCGTCTATATCAACTTTGTCATGTGGGGAAGCCAGTTGCTGATCCTCATGCTGGTGATGCTCATCAGTGCCTTTAGCCTGCCGGACGACATTCGCAACCGGACGATTTACACCGTTGCAACCAAGCCGGTACGAACGAGCGAGCTCGTTTTGGGGCGCGTCCTCGGTTTTACGGCGATCGGCACGGGGCTGCTGTTGCTGATGGGGCTGGTTAGCTTGTTGTTTGTCTGGCGAGGACTCTCCCACACGCATGAAATCGCGGTCGGCGAGGACGGTCGCGTTCGTTTTGGCGAAGTTGACCGGAAAACGTCGGGACACCGGGCTTCGGAAAACGCCTTGCTGGAAACGCGCACGACCGTCGAATCGTCCCACCAGCACTTCGTCGAGATCATTGAGGACGTGCGCCGCGCTGGCGACCCGCCTCCTGGCGACGCGGCGTCGATCATCAGTCAGGAACAGCGCGGCGACACGATGGTCTACAAACGGCTTCAGGTTTCCCACGACGCAGGTCACAGTCACGCCATTTCGGTCAGCGGCGAGGGAAACGACGCGGAATACGAATTGTCCGATGCGCGGGGCTTTTTTCGCGCGAGAAAGCCGCTCTACGCCGAGCGACTGATTTTCTTTGGGCGGGAGGGGGAACCGCGTCGCGAGGGGTTCAACGTCGGGGACCAGTGGACTTACCGCGGCTTCGTCGACGGCGGCGTGTCGCTGGCCCGCGCGGAATACCTGTTTGAGGACTTTGATCCTGACGACTTTTCGAATCCGGACATACTGCCGCTGGAGTTGACTCTCGGCGCGTTTCGAACGGTGACCGGAGACATTCACAAGCGGATTCGGGCAGGCTTGCAGTTCGAGGGGTATGTGGGGGAGGGAGAAGCGATCCCGGCACGGCGTTTTCGCTCGGAGCTCATCGAATTTGAAACCGAGGAATTCGCGATTCAGGTCAAGGGGATACCGCGGAAGATTCCGGGGCAGATTTACGGGCCCAAGGGGGAGTTGCTGGAGTCCGGCGTCTACGACCTGTTCGATGACTTCGCGCCCCAGGGACGTCTCAAGCTGATCGTTCGCTGCCTGGATGAAGGGCAGTACCTCGGGATGGCCCGTGCCGACATATATTTTCGCGTCGCCGAGCAAGCGTACTGGTGGAATTTCGTTCGCGGCTGGCTCGGAATCTGGATGCAAATGTTGATTGTCGCGTCGCTGGGAGTCGCTTTCAGCACATTCCTTACCGCACCGGTTACCATGCTGGGGACGATCTGCGCAATCATCTTTGGATTTTTTTCCGAGAGCATCCGCAAGCTCGCGCTGGGGGAAATCAGCGGCGGGGGACCGATCGAATCGTTTTACCGGATGGTCACGCAGATGAACCAGGAAGTGAAGCTCGCCGATACCGCGGGTGTCCAGATCATGAAGTCGATCGACAGCGTATTCATCGGGATGATTGGCGCGGTCACGCGGATCGTTCCTGATTTTTCCACGCTGGATTTTTCCCGCTTTCTTACGTACGGTTATTACGTCGACAACGATCGAATTCTCGTCGCGCTGCTCGTGACCGTTGCTTTCTGTGTCGGTGCCACGGTGGCGGGATACTTTTGTCTCAAGACCCGGGAGTTGGCCGGATGAACCCGTCCACAAGCTTTCGCCGAAAAGTCATCTACCTTGTCCTTGCCGGCGGTTTGCTCATTCCGCTGTCGCTCGTCAGTCGGCCCGCGTCGCGCGATCGCGACAACCGGATTTCTGACCGCGGCGGCGTCCTCTCGCAACTGCGCGAAAGCAATGAATTGTCGCCGGCACGGCTTTCGGAGATCGATCCCGCCAGCGAGACCATGAAACTCGCCTCGCTGGGTTTGCGCGGCCTCGCGGTCAACCTCTTGTGGCTCCAGGCAATCAAGGCGAAGGACGAAAAGGAATTCGACGTCTTCGCCTCCACGCTTGAGTCGCTGGTCAAGATCCAGCCGACGTTTATCCGCGTATGGGAGTACCAGGCGCATAACCTGGCCTACAACGTCGCGGTCGAGTTCGACGACTACGAACAGCGATATCACTGGATTAAAAAGGGAATCCATTTCCTGACCGAAGGTATTCCCTACAACCGGCGCGACCACCGGATTTTTGACAACCTCGGCATGTTCACCGGGCACAAATTCGGAAGAGCCGACGAACGATTCCAGTACCGCGCACTGTTCCGAAACGACGACGCGTTTCACGAGGAAATGAGCCGATTCGTTCCGATTGACCAGATCAATACGCCCTTTGGACCGGATAACTGGCTGCTTGCCTATCTGTTTTACGATCGCAGCGTGAAAATGGTGGACGTGGAAAAGCTTCCTCAACACCGCAAGGACATGATTTTCTTTCAGTACAAACCGGCCCAGCTCCGCAATATGGGAATGTCGATGCAGGCCGAATTCCGCGCCGGTGAATATGCCCGGAACCTGTGGGATCGTGCCCACGGTGAATGGCTGGAATACGGTAATCGACCGCTTTACTTCGAAGGCGACCGGAACCGACCCCCCGTGACCCTCGAAAGCCTTACCCAATCGATCGAAAAGGTCCGCAATCTTCGCGAGGACCTTGACGCACTCGCCCCGTCGGGAATCCGAAATCAGTTGCTCGCCGATAAACTGGCCCGACTCTCCCCCGAGGACCGGGAGATGCTCACCCGACCTATCGATTCCCTCGATGACGCGGAACTCGCTCACTACCGCGAATTCACCCGTTTCCTTTATCGGGATTCTCCGGTTGACGTCCAGGTGGCCGAAGCGGCGAGCAGCGGGAATCGTCGCCTCGCCGATGATATCGTCAAAAGAATTCGTGAAGAAGACTTCAAAATCCAGCTCAGTGAATCGTTTCGCGACACCATGAATTATGATCACTGGCGGGATTACGCCGAGATCGAGTCGACGGAACGGGGAATCGCCGCGCGGCAAATGCAGTTTGACGCCGAAACGCTGACCCGGCGATCCATCCTCACCGAATACACCGAGCGAAATCCCGTCACGGGAGAAGTCAGTCGCAAGCCCGGCGCCATCCAGCAATTGGACGGTGCCTATTCCATCTGGGCCGAGGTGATGAACGATTATCCCCAACTCCGAACCGGGCCGCTGATGAACGAAATCGTCGACACCATGTCGGGACCCGGTGGATACATGGTTCTGCGACGAGCGGCGGGCCTCGACGAATGGCCAGACGATTTCGTCTTGCAAGAAGTCATCGACCATCGCGCGCGCGGTCAAATGAGCTTTGACGACCATTTGCCAACCAGCGAATTGCTGGAACGCGATCGCCAGGAACGAGGACGCCGTGGCTCAATGGTACTCCCGGACCGGCCCGATATCCGGTTCAGACTGGAACAACCCACTCCGTAAACGAGAACACGAGACAACCGGGAACACGAGGCAACTGAGACAACGGAGTCGATCAAGTTAGTGTCTGGCCCTCGTGATCCGCGTCCGGAAGGATTGCGTCCGCGGATTGCGGCAAGTCCTCCAGTGATTCCAGGCCGAACAATTCCAGGAACCGGTCAGTCGTTCGATAAAGGCGACTTTTTGTATTCCCTTCTCCCGGCTCGACCGACAAAAGTCCGCGCCGCACAAGCTGACTGAGAATTCCGCCACAATCGCGGAATCGCAGTTCGGATACCTGCTCGCGCGTGATCGGTTGCTGCCACGCGACGATGGCGAGGACATCGATCGCCTGTTGACTGAGCCGCACCGTGCGGACTTCCCCGTAAAATCCCTCGCGGAGCGAATGAAATGGCACGGCAAGGACCATTTGAACCCGTTCTCCCGCTGTTTCAATCCGGTACGCCGCCCCCTCCTCCTGGTACTGCCCGTTCAGTTCCTTAACCAGTTGTGCGATCTCGCGGGGAGAAACGTCGCGAATCCACGAGGCGATCTGTCTCGTCGTGAGTGCTTCGACATCCGGTGGAGCACCGACGAAAAGGATTGCCTCCAGAATCGACTTGGGCGATACCTCGCAACTGTCATCGGTCTCCGCCAGGTCATCGACGCTCTTTGCATCATCAGGCGGCGCATCCGGAATCAACCCGACCGCCTTGGCATACGCCCGACCCAGTTCATCGAGCGACATTTCCATGTCGTCCGCCGGTTGATTGTCCTCGTCGATCATATCGTCACGATACTGTTGACCTGGACCGCTGGCAATCCATTGGGAAGATTGCTTGCGTCCCGCAATGCGGTTGCCGACAATGACTCGTTCCATGGGTTTGAATCGTACGCATTGAACGCAGGAAAATACATGATCGGCTCGTTCCACCTCATTCAACTTGCGGCGATTGCCATTTCGATTGGCCTGGCCGCCAGCCTGATACCACCGGTGCCCGTCTTGGCGCAGTCTCAACCTCGCGCCGCGACGAGTTCCCGCAACATGGTCGCCACCGTGCATCCGCTGGCCACCTCAGCCGGTATCGACGCATTGGAACAGGGCGGCAATGCGATCGACGCGGCCGTCGCCGCGGCACTGACGCTGGGAGTGGTCGACGGATACAATTCGGGAATTGGCGGAGGCTGTTTCGTCTTGATCCGGACCTCCGATGGAAACCTTGTCGCGATTGACGGGCGGGAAATGGCACCGGCGGCCGCGCACCGCGACATGTTTCTTGTCGACGGAAAGCCCGACACCCGATTGTCGCAGACCGGACCCTTGGCCGTCGGCGTTCCCGGCGCGCTGGCGGCATACGAGCAGGCCGTTGCCGGGCATGGGAGGCTGTCGCTGGACCGGCTGATTGAACCCGCCGCTCGAATTGCCGAAGAGGGCTTTGAAGTTTCGCCCGTCTATGCCGACAACCTGAAAGCAACGGCCGAAACGCTCAGTCACTTTCCAGGCAGCCGCGCGGTATTGTTGCGGCCTGACGGTTCGCCATGGGAGACCGGCGAAATCCTTCGCCAGCCGGACCTTGCGAAGACCTGTCGCCACATCGCCGAGGAAGGCACCGAGTGGTTTTACAAAGGCGATTTCGCGCGTCGAACCGGCGAATGGATGAGCAAAAACGGCGGAATTCTCACCGCCGACGACTTTGCCGCATACACGACGATCCGCCGCAAACCGCTTGAAACGACTTGGCGCGGGTTCACGATCATCGGCTTCCCGCCACCCGGTTCCGGCGGGGTCCACGTCGCACAAATCCTCAATATCCTCGAACAACTTGAATTGTCAGGGGCCGACGACCGTCGCGCGGAAACCGTACATGTCATCGCGGAGGCGATGAAGCTCGCCTTTGCCGATCGCGCGTACTGGCTTGGCGATCCGGATTTCGTCAACGTTCCGTCCGGTTTGATCGACAAGGATTATGCGCGGGAACTGGCGGCGCGAATCGATCCCGCGCACGCCACGCCGGTTACATCGCACGGAACGCCGCCGCGCGCCGACGAAGCGTTTTTCGAAAAGCACACGACCCACGTT
>JBGTFW010000196.1:0-9996 GCA_041747075.1 Pirellulaceae bacterium | reverse complement strand
CGGATGGTCGATCAGCTTCTCAAGGACGTGCCGGAACTCGATCGGCGCTTGCCCCCGGACCTCGCCGAATGAATTGCGCATTTCCACCACGCACGCCGCCTGTCGTTTTCGCCACGTGGGTGGTGGCACTGGTCGGTCTCGCCGTCGCGCCGGTGCCCTGTCAGGCTCAGTATCGAAACAGCCAGGAGGACATCTCGATCGAGATCGACGAGACGCTTTCAGATTGTCCGGAAGGGGGTTACCTCCCGCTGCCAATCACCATTGGCAATCGCGGCCCCCAGGCAACCGTTGTTTTGTCAGTCAGTGGAAACGATTCGTCGGGCATTCCCGAAGCGAAATCAGCCTCCGCGCGAAAGACGCTTGTCCTTCCGCGGAACGCGACGAGCCGGTTCAGTTTGCTCGTTCCGGTGGTCACTCGAAACCTCCGGTTCCAGTTGCGCGTTCACAAGGATGGCCGTTTGCTGGAAAAACTCGATTACTGGCATCACTCATTTTCTCGCGGTGCCAGCGGGATCCTCATCGCCATCTCCGAATCGCGCCCCGATTTTGGAGGCTGGAGCGCGGCGCGCGACCTTGCGATGTACGGTGGCGCGTCGGGGCATATGCGCGACGAACCCGTTTCCCTTCACCTTACCCCCAACAAGGCCTTTGAGACGTGGCTGGGCTACACGGCCGCGGACATCGTGGCCATTGACGGTCCAGCGCTTGTCAAGCTCGACGAGGGGCCGCGCGAGGAATTGCTTCGCTGGGTCGCCGCCGGCGGTGCGCTGGTCGTTTACAACGTCGACCTGCTGGAAAACAAGCTCGCCGACGTCGATCGCGCGCTCAACCTCGCCGGACGCGCCGCGACGCGCGGGGAGTGGCTCGATGAGCTCGAAACATTGAGTCAGGGAAGGTGGAGCGACGAGAGCGCACCTCCCCTGGATGAACGCGCGCGTGCGTTCATGTTTGGGCGGATTGTGGTCACGCCCTACGACCCTTTCAAAAGGGATTCCGGGACGTGGCATCGAATTGATCGTGTTCTCGGCGGCATGCCTTCGGTCTCGGAGCGAAATGGTGCCAATCCCCGGCGGCCAGCGTCGGATTTTCTCGACTTTATCAATCCGGGAATTCAGGTCGTGCCGGTGTGGGGATTCATCGTGATGATTACGCTGTTCGCGTTGGCGATTGGGCCGATCAATTACCTGATCCTGAAACGTCGCAACCGGATGATTCACTTGCTCTGGACGACTCCGCTGATCGCAATCGTCACGACGGGTTTCCTGCTGGCGTGGTCTTCGTTGGCCAACGGAACGGGCAGCCGGGTTCGATTGCGGAGCGTGACGATGCTCGACCAGAAATCGCAGACCGCCGTTTCGATTACGAGAGCCGCGATTTTTGCCGGCGTGGCTCCCCGTGGCGGAATGCGGTTCGAGCCGCATACGGCCGTCTTTCCGGTTTGGCCGAGGGAAGGAGCCTTTCAGGAGGGGAGCGTGGACTGGACCGACGCGCAGCAATTGAAGGGAGATTTTTTTCGCGGCAACACGCGGTCGCAATTTCTGCTTATAACGCCTCGCACCTTGCGCGGCCGGCTGCAATTCGAGAGGGCCGACGACGGAACACCACGGCTGACCAACGGTCTGGAGTGGCGGCTGGAAAAGATTCTCGTTCGCGGCACCGACGACCGCCTGTTCATCGCCGACGACGTCGCGCCGGGCCAGTCGATCACCATGAAGGAGGCAGGGACGGCGGAACTGGCGGCCTTTAACCATCGCATTCAACAACAGAGACTCGAACCGCCCAAAAACGTTTCTTCGTCACAGTACCAGAATCTCGATCGTGGGTGGACTTCCCGAGGGTACTACGGTTACGACGAGCCGTCGCGGGAATCTTCATTCGCGGTCAGCAACCTCGAACGGCAACTCCTCCGGACGATTCGTCGATCGAGAATCTCCGAGCCGCTCTTGCCGGAAAACTCGTACACGGCGATCGTCGCCGAGCCGCCCGATCTCGACCTGGGCATCGAGCGATATTCGATAACGGAGCAACTCCACATTCTCGTGGGGTACTACGAATGAACGACCTGCTCTCAGGCGCAGGCCTGCCTGCAATTGCCGCGTCGCACAAAGGGGAAACCGCGACGATCGTTCCTGGCGGTCCGCCGCCGGTGCTGAGCGTTCGCAATCTGACGCGGACGTTTGGAAAGCTGCGCGCCGTGGACGACGTTTCCTTTGAGGCGGGCCGGGGCGAAGTCCTTGGCTTCATCGGACCCAACGGTGCCGGCAAGACGACGACGATGCGGATCATCGCGACGCTCGATCTGCCCCAGGAGGGTGACGTCTTCGTGTGTGGCGAGTCGGTAATTGACTATCCCGATCGGGTCCGAAAAAAGATCGGCTACATGCCGGACAGCTTCGGCAAGTACGCCAACATGAACGTGCTTGACTACCTGGATTTTTTCGCGAGGGCCTACGGACTGCGCGGCGTTGAGCGGCGGGCGGCTGTTGAACACGTTTTGGTCTTTACCGAATTGCGCAAGCTCCAGCACAAGGCGATCAAGTCGCTCTCCAAGGGGATGTCGCAGCGGCTGGGGCTTGGGCGCACGCTCATTCACAATCCGGAGTTGCTGATTCTGGACGAACCGGCGGCCGGCCTCGACCCGCGCGGACGCGTCGAGCTGCGCGAGCTGGTCCAGTTGCTGGCCCGCGAACTGAACAAGACGATTCTCATCAGCTCACACATTCTCACCGAACTGGGCGAAATCTGTGATTCGGCGGTGATTATCGAGGCCGGCAAGATTCTCGCCAGCGGACGCGTCGCCGACTTGCAAAAGCGGCAACGAAGCCGGCGCGCCGAGGATCACGTGACCTCCCTTTCCATCAGCCTGATCGACTCGACCGAACCGCTCGAGCGCGAGGCGTTCCACAAGTGGCTCGTCCAGCAGCCGTTTGTGCTTGCCTGCCAGGAGAGCGGGTCGCGTTTGCGGATCGATTTTGGCGGCGACCCGCGTCAACAGCACGAGTTGCTGCGGCGGATGCTGGGCGAGGGGTTTCCGGTCACGGAGTTTTCCGGCAAGGTTGAGACGCTGGAGGACGCGTTCATGGACATCACGCGGGGGATTACCCAATGAGCCTTGCGAGTGACGCGACCCCGAGGGCTGGCACAACCACTACGGCGGCGGCTGACCGCATCTCGTTCGCCGAGCGGTTTAGCGACCGCATGAACCCGATCCTCGTCAAGGAAGTCCGTCAGGCGTTCAAGGGTCGCGGGTTTTCAATCACGTTTGGCCTGCTCCTGATCAGTTGCTGGTTTGTCTCGGTGATCGGCGCGCTGCAGGCGGGCACGGGTCTCGAGTATTTCGACTACGCGCGGCAGTTTTTCGCCAGTTACATCGTCCCTCTCGCGGTAGCGACCTGCGTCGTGGTTCCCTTCCTCGCCTATCAAAGCATGCTCGGCGAGCGGCTCGACGACACCTTCGAGATGCTCAGTATCACCACGTTGCGGGCGCGGCGAATTATCAGCGGCAAGTTGGCCAGTGCGGCGGTGCAGATATTCTTGTTCTATGCCGCGATTACGCCCTTCATTGGTTTCACGTCGCTCTTGCAAGGCTTTCAACTGGCACCCGTGGTCGTATCGCTGTTCGTCGGGATCTTTGTCGCGTTGGCGCTCTGCTCGGCGGCGCTTTTCATCAGTACGCTGGCGCGAAGCCGCATGTTTCAGGGGCTACTCGCGCTGCTGCTGATCGCCGGACTGTTATGGGTTCTCAGCCTCATCATTACGCTGATGTTCAGTTTCGCGCTCTGGTCGATGCCCGGCGGTTGGGAATTTATCGCGGCGAGCGGCGCGGTGTGCCTCATTCTGGTGGGAGCGATTCTGTTGTTGCGTGAAATGGCGATTGCGCAGATTACCTTCGAAAGCGACAACCGCTCGTCGGGAATCCGCATCATTTGCTCGGTATTTCTCGTGGTCGGTTTGGCGGCGACATTTGGTTTGATGATCGCGCTTGGCGCGCCAATCTACCCGGAAACCTGTTTTTCGGTGGTGATTGCCGGCTGCCTGTTGCTCGCGTTCGTTGGATTCTCCATTTGCACGGAACCGCCGCGAATGACCCGGCGCGTGCGGACGCAGGTCGCGCACGTTCCCTGGCTGCTCTCCGTTTTTGCCCAGCCCTGGTTGCCCGGATGCGCGCGCGGATACATGTACATGTTGCTGCATATCGCGTCTTTCGCGGCGCTGCTGATGGTGGTTAGCCCCTTGTTGATGCCCGGCCGTTACCCGGGGACAGGGGAGATGCTCGCCGTGGCGGCGGGTTGCCTGTTTTACCTGGCTATTTATGCGGGTCTGCTTTCCTGTCTGGCGACACTCATGTTTCGCAGCGTGCCAGGTTGCCGCACGGCCCATGTTCGTTGGGCTGGATTCGTCCTGATAATGGCGGGAATCCTCGGACCGTTGACCGGGATGCTCCTGCTGGAACTGCTCTTTAACGTCCACGTACGCTTCGGTTTCTGGATGATCGCCAGCCCCGTGTCGACGCTCCCGATGATCGCGAACGGCATCTCCGGTTGGGACGGTACCGCCATCCTCGCTCTGCTTTTTCCGCTCGCGTTGTTGTTTTTTCTGCTTAACCTTGGCGGCATTATCGAGAGCCTTCGTGAAACTCGCGGCATGAGAAAGTCGTCGCCTTCGCGAGGGACCCCGCCTCCGCGCGAGGCAAACCCGGATGCGCCCTCCATCGCATGAGAACCGATGCCGAAGTCCGCCGGGTCGCCGAACAGTTCCAGTTGGGACTTCCCCGCTCGCCGGTTTCGGGCCGCGCCGGTGAACTGCTGGGTCGCGGTGCCGGCAGCTCGCTTGAGTTTCAGGAACATCGCCAGTACCTGCCGGGGGACGATATTCGACATCTCGACTGGGCGGCCTACGCACGAACCGATGCGCTCATGATTCGCATGTACCGCGAGGAAATCAGTCCACGTACCCAGATCGTTCTCGACGTGACCCGGAGCATGACGACCACCGGAGAAAAATCACGGCTGGCGCGCCAGTTGGCCGGTGCCTTGAGTCTGATGGCTGGCTTGCTCGGCGCGCGGGCGACCGTCACGCTGGCGGGTGGTGCCGTCCCGCCGCGCCAATTGCAGGGTGACGAACTGGAGCTTCTCCAGGAGATGCCGCTGGAAGGGCGCGGCGACCTGGCCGACCTTGTCCAGCGCGGACAGTTGCCGCTGCGCCCTCGCTCGGCGCTAATTGTCATTAGCGATTTTCTCTTTCCACACGACCCGGTCGTGTTGATCCGTCGACTGGGCGGCGAGTCGAGCCTCTTTTGGGTCGTTCAGGTGCTGACCGAATGGGAGTCCGCCCCGGACGCGCTCGGCGGACGCCGGCTGATCGATTGCGAGTCGTCCGAATCCATTGACTTGCGCGTCAACGCCATGACGATTCAGCGGTACAGCGGACGGCTGACCGCTCTGCAGTCGAGACTGCGCGAGTCGGTCCGTCGTTGCGGCGGAACGTTTGTCACCGTGATTGCCGATCGCGGTCTTTACGCGGTGTGCTCCGATGACCTGTGTCGCGCGGGGATTTTGAGGCCTCGATAAATGTACTTTGCCAATCCCTGGGGATTGCTGGGTTTGCTGGCCCTGCCGGCGATCCTCTTCATCCACCTGTACCAGCGGCGCTATCCGCCGCTCGAAGTCGGTGGGCTTCACCTCTGGCTTTCCGACGAGACGGTGAAGTCCGCCGGGCAGCGCCGCGATCGCATTCCCGTCACGCGGACGCTCCTGCTGGAACTGCTGGCCGCCATGCTGTTGTCATTGCTTCTCGCCCAGCCGGCATGGAACCGGCTGACTACCGCAACGCACCTGGTTTTCGTGCTCGACGATTCAGCGTCGATGCTTGCCACCGACGGAACGGGTGCAAGTTTCCGCGACCGCGCCATTGCGACGATGCGCGAACGGGCGGCCGCGAGCGGGCGAACTTCTCGCGTCAGCCTGATTCTCACCGGGACTCGGCCGGTACTCCTCGCGGGACCGGCGGTCGAATGGTCCGAAGCCGAGCTTGAACTGAAGGCCTGGCAACCCCAGGGGACGCGGCACAGTTTCCAGCCCGCGTGGGACATGGCCACGCAACTCGCCGAGTCCGCGGGTGAATTGCTGTTTGTCACCGACGACGTGAACGTTGACGGCTTGCCGGAGAATACGGAACTGGTATCGGTTGGCCAGGGCGTTCCCAATCTGGCATTTGAGACCGCGCGGTGGAGCGTTGATCCTGAAACGCGGGCCGGAAGTCTGTACTTAAGGATTCGCAACTGTTCCGATTCGGCGCGCGACGCGAGCCTGATCGGCGTCGCCGGCGCACAGGAAATCCTTCGACGCCCCGTTTCGCTCGCCGGTCGTGGCAGCTTGCCCCTTTCCATCGAACTGCCCGGCGGTTTGAAACAACTCGAACTGCGCATCGAAGCACCCGACGACCGACTGGGCACCGACAGCCATCTGACGCTCCTCGAACCCCAGCCGCGAGACGTCCGCATCGGCATCGATCTTCCCGACGACCATTCGGCTCGCGATAGTCTCCTCCGTGTCTTTCAGACCATTGCGTCGCTGCAATTCGTAATCGACCCGGCGGAGGCCGACCTGCTCGTTCAGCCGCTTGTCGCCGACGCACCCGCCACGCAGGCCGGCAGTCAATGGCGGCTGGCGATCGGGCCTGTGACTTCCACTAGTGAATCGAATTCGCCGCGCAACACCGCCGGTCCCTTTCTTCTCGACCGCGGCAGTCCGCTTCTCGACGGCGTAACGCTCCAGGGGATTCTCTGGTCGGGAGTGCAACCGCTTTCCAGTCCGGTTTCGCCGTTGGTCAGCGTTGAGACCGACGTTTTGATGGGATTGCGGGGCAGGGGACCGCGGCGCGAAGTCGTCCTTAACATTGATCTCGCCGGTTCGAATCTCGGTGCCAGTCCCGATTGGCCGATCCTTATCAGCAATCTTGTCGAAGCGTGTCGCGACTCGCGGCCCGGCCCGCGGCGATGGAATTATCAGGTGAACGAGCTCGTCTGGTTCGAGCTGGACCCGTCGGAGGTCGATTTGGCCGCCGACGAACCTTTGACCTTGCGCCGTGGCAACGACGAGCGGGCGCTCGTTCGCGGTCAAGCTGTCGAGGTGCCGCCGCTCGGCGAGACGGGGGTGTATGAAGTCCTCGACGGCGAACGGACCCTTACCCGGTTCGCCGTCAATTTTTTTGACCCGCTTGAATCCGATCTTTCCGGTCTCGAAGGCGGCACGATTCCACGCCCGGAGGCCACCGAATCGGTGACTGCCACAAGTGATTCGCCGCAATGGTTGTGGCCCCTGTTCATCGCGGCGATTGGCGTCGTCGCGGTCGTAAACTGGCGCGGACTGCGCTTGTCGAAAAATGATTCGTTTTGACTATCCCGAGTTCCTTCTCCTCGCCTTGCCGCTGTGGTTTGTCTGGCGTCGCTACGCGCGCGTGCCAGGCGTTACCGGATGGCTGCGATTGGGGATTCTCGCGCTGATTGTGCTGGCGCTGGCGATGCCGCGACTGAACATGGCCGGACGCGGCATGGACATTATCGTCGTCATCGACCGGTCGCATTCGATGCCGGAAGGTTCTGAAAGGGCAATCAGCGATCTGGTCAACGACCTGGAGAACCACAGACGACCTGGTGACCGGATATCGATCGTCACGTTTGGCGGCGAACCGCGGATCGAACGCGAACTGTCCGGCTCCGCCGTGCTCGCCGAGTACACCAAAGTGATCGACGCCGACGGCAGTGACCTGAACGAAGCGATCTTGACGGCGCTCGACCGCCGCACCAATCGTTTGCGTCCGGCGCGGTTGATCGTGCTGACGGATGGACTTTATAACGGGCCTTCGCCCCTCTACGCCGCGCGGCGGGCGCGCGAGGAAGACGTACCGGTTGACTATCGGGCCTTTTCACGCCCCGTGGCGGGCGACCTTGCCGTGCAGTCCCTCGAATTGCCGCGCGAGACGGCACCCAATGAGCCTTTTCAGTTCTCCGTCGTCGTGAACGCCGATCAGGACGCTGTTGGCACGGTGATCGTCCGGCGAAACGGTGAGGAAATTGCGCGGCGCACTTCGGAGTTTCGACTGGGTGCCAATCGACTCAACTTTCGCGACTGGATTCGCGATGGCGGCCTACATCAATACTCGGCCGAACTGGTCGCGGGCGACGGTGACGCGGAAACCGATTCCGTCCCGCAAAACAACCGCGGCACCGGCGTCGTTCGCGTTCGCGCCGCGCCGCGAGTCCTTCTTGTGACGCACGATGGACAGCCCGGCAACGTGGGCGGCGCACTGGAATCCGCCCGCATTCCGTTCGACGTCATCGGACCCGCCGACATCTCAATGACACTCGATTCGCTGGAAAAATACCGGGGTGTGATCCTGGAGAACGTACGCGCCGACGACCTCGGGCGCACGCGCATGGAACGCCTTGCTCAATTCGTCGAGGACCTTGGCGGCGGACTGATGATGACCGGTGGTCAGCAGAGTTTTGGCAACGGCGGCTACTACAAGAGTCCGCTCGAGGAACTGTTACCCGTCGCCATGCACTCGATCGAGGAAACTCGCCGTTCACGCGCGGCGATCGCCATTGTGCTTGACCGTTCGGGAAGCATGGCCGCACCGGTTTCCGGCGGGCGGACAAAAATGGACCTTGCCAACAGCGGAACCGCCGAATGCGTGCGGCTGCTTTCTCCCGAAGACATGGTCGCGGTCATCGCGGTCGACAGCCTGGCACACGTCGTCCAGCCGATGACTCCCGTCGATGAGCCTGAAAAAATCTGTTCCCGGGTTCTCGGAATTCAGAGCCAGGGAGGCGGTATCTTTGTCCACGAAGGTCTCGTCGCCGCCGGGGAGCAACTGCTCCGGGCAAGGGGCTATCCGACGCGGCACGTCATCCTCTTTTCAGACGCCGCCGACAGCGAGGAACCGGGCGACTACCGGAACCTGCTGAAGAAATTCACCGACTCGGGGATCACCGTCAGCGTCATCGGGCTTGGAACGAATCGCGACCCCGACGCGGAATTACTGATTGAAATCGCCAAACTGGGAGAGGGAAATATCGAGTTTTCCAATGACCCGCTTGACCTGCCGCGGCTTTTTGCCCAGGACGCGATGAATATGACGCGCAACATGTTTCTGACGCGGGAAAGCGAAGAAGCACCCGACGGATTTCCAGGCCAGATACTCGGCGACTTGCGGCTTTTGGGAGACCTGCCCGCGGCGGCGTTTCCATCTGTCGACGGTTACAACCTGACGTTTCTCCGCCCCGACGCGACGCCGGGAGTTCTGTCAAGTGACGACAACGCCGCTCCCTTTTCGGCGTTCTGGTATCGCGGACTGGGACGAGTCGCCGCCATTCCGCTTGAACTGGACGGACAATACACCGGCACGCTCGCGACATGGCCCGAATACGAGAACTTCGTTGCCATTCACGCGCGGTGGTTGCTCGGTGACGAGGGAAGGGGCGACGTTTTTGTTTCCGTTCGCCAGGAAGGGCTGGACGCCGTGGTTTCGGTTGAACTCGATCCGACTCGACCCGACCGTCTCCGCGGCCTCGCACCGGCACTGGTCGTGTTGCCGCCCGCCGAGGAACGGAGCGAGCCGATCCGCCCCGATTTCAACTGGACGGGTCCCGACACTCTCGAAGGCCGTTTTCGCCTCTCGACGACCGGCACCTGGAGAACGCTCGTCAAGACGACTGGAAGCGACTTCGCCCAGGGCCCGTTGTTGTCGCTGCCGTACTCGCCGGAATACATGCCTCGCCTGGGATTACCGGGCGGTGGTGAGACGCTGAACTCGATCGCGGAAATTTCTCGCGGAAGCGAACTGGTGAACTTGCTGGGCGTCTACAATCGCCGCGCTTCCTCGCGAGCGCTGAAGAGCCTCGTTCCCGCGTTGTGCGTCGCTGTTCTGGTGGCCCTGCTGCTTGAAATCGCCGGCCGACGATGGAGCTGGTGGGAACGGCTGGCGTCACGGCGC
>JBGTFW010000195.1:0-1791 GCA_041747075.1 Pirellulaceae bacterium | reverse complement strand
GGCTTGAAATACCGACAGCCGCCCACAAGGCGACGGGCAGCAGGCACGCGAGCACGCAAACCGCCCGACAACGGTAGTTCATGGAAATCAGGTCAGTGGCGAACATGAGACAATCCTCACCAGGGAAGCAGGAAGTTCGGTTCGTACCCACGCGACGAACCGTTACGGGCAATAATATCCGCAAATCCGGTATCGCGGTTTCCACGAAGCGAATTACCCGCGGCTACGCGGAGGGGATCTATCGTGAAAGCCGAACGCGCCAGCGTCGGGCCCTGCGCCCGCGAATCGACAGTGAATTGCCCGCGGCTGGCGCCGTCGGTTTCCAGGAAGCGGCACATAGCGCCGGCGGTTTACAGGAGGATCGTGGACGACCAGGGCAGGTTGTCCTGGTACCAACGTACACATCGCTCAAGCCCTTCCTCCAGCGAAACTTCGGGCTTCCACTCCAGAAGACGGCTGGCCTTGGTAATGTCCGCTGACGTTTCCCGAATATCGGCCGGATGCTCCGGGTGGAATTCAATCGTTGCCTTTTTGCCCAGCATGCGTTCGAGGCTGCCTATAACCTCGAGCAGTGATTCGGGCTGCATCCCGC
This sequence comes from Pirellulaceae bacterium, assembly GCA_041747075.1. GTDB lineage: Bacteria > Planctomycetota > Planctomycetia > Pirellulales > Pirellulaceae > CAJQPP01. Next base: position 1,199 of record JBGTFW010000195.1, on the reverse strand, counting down.
CGCCCAGATTAATTGTTTCGAATCCAAGCGGCCGCGTGGCGGCTATGGAACCGCGAGCGATGTCGTCGACAAACGTGAAATCCCGCGTTTGTTTGCCGTCCCCAAAAATCTGGATCGGATGGCCCTGGTCAATCCATTGAATGAACCGGAATATGCTCATGTCCGGCCGGCCCGCCGGACCGTATACGGTAAAGTACCGAACGACCGTGACGTCCAGTCCATACAGGAAATGATAGGAGTAGGCCATCACTTCGGCGGCTTTTTTCGACGCCGCGTAGGGTGAGATCGGCGTATTGACCGCGAGCGTCTCAACAAAAGGCATGGGCTGGCCGGCGTACAGCGACGACGTCGAGGCCAGCACATACTTGCTGAGCTTGCGGTGCCGCATGGCTTCCAGCAAATTGAGGCTTCCCATCGCGTTGGTCGTCATGTACACGTGCGGGTTTTCCATGCTGTATCGCACGCCTGCCCGCGCGGCAAGGTTGAGTACAATATCGACTGGATACGTGTCGAACAATCGCTCAACCCCGCCGCGATCCTCGAGGTCCAGTTTCTGAAAAGTGAAATTGTCGTCGTTCAGCAGGCTCTCGAGGCGATGCTGTTTCAATCGCACGTCGTAATAGTCATTCATGTTGTCGACGCCGACGACCTGATCTCCCTGGTCGAGAAGCAGACGGGCGGTTCGTGAAGCGATGAAGCCGGCGCACCCGGTCACGAGTACCGGACGATTACTGATCATGACGCAAAATTCCAGGAAGGTGATGGGAAAACGTTTGTCGCCTTTCGCTCCGCGAAAGGACGTCCCTTCGCGGAGCGAATTTGTTTTTTCGGTCCGGGACGATGACGATTAGATGCCAACGCCGCGTCGATGGGAACCGCGTTCAGGTCTGGTCAGCTTCCGAACCCAGATTACCATGATCCGCCTCCGTGAGTCGGGTGCAGGAACACGTGATTGCGGTTTCAAGCGATTCCAGCCGCGGCGCGGCCGCTGACCCCGCTGACCCCCTCACCCCAACCGGGATCGCCTCGAGGGGAGGGGATCGCCTCGAGTGAAGGGGATCGCCTCGGCCATTCCACTTGCTGGGCGACATTGATGAATCGAAAACAACGAAAACAAACCGCCCGCCAACTTCGCCAAAAAAGCGTCAAGTCAGAACGGTTGTTGTGGAGCGTTCTACGCGCGAAGCAATTGTGCGGTC
>JBGTFW010000194.1:0-24784 GCA_041747075.1 Pirellulaceae bacterium | reverse complement strand
ATGTTGAGCGCCGGCAAATCGAGTCCGACCGCGAACGGGGGAGGGAGGAAAAGAAATGTTCGCACGTCTTCGATCACGTGCGAATCGACTTCCTGGCAGGGATTGACGGAAAGTCCCCGCAACATTCGGTCGACGTTTCGCGGATCGTCGCGGATAAAGTCCGGATTGGAAAAGGCATCCGGCAACGCAATAGAATTGCCCGTAAGTCCAATCGTCAGGTCGCTTGAAAGCAACGTGTGGCCGACGCGGAACAAAGCTCCGGAGAATTCGTTGGCGATCGACGGATCGACATCGGGGTTCCAGGTTTCCTGACGTCCGGACGGGGCGTAGGGACCGAGCAGTGCCGGGAGAAACTCCTCGTAGGTAATGATCTGGATTTCGGCCCCGACGATCTTTCGCGCCAACTGATAGAGAGTTTCGTCGTCGGCATGGCGATTGAGTTTCCGAAGGTAGGGAAGCAACCGATTGTGTTCGCGAACGAACAGTGTGTGGAGACTCGTCAACACGACGTTTTCGTTGACGCGGGTGTCGCCGCCGACAAAAAAGTCGGGTCCGTTTCCCAGATTCGGCAAGCCATCGACGTTGAACGGAAGCAGGTTGCCCCGGCTGGTCTTCATGCGACCGCCTCGCATCGTGCGAAGCGCGTTCGCACGAGATTCGCTGGAACCGTAAACCAACGACGCGTCGAGAAAAGCGGTCACCTCGGCAACGGGTTCGCGCACGCCGTCGATGATCAAGTGGTTGGCCCGATTGAAAAAGATAACCGGATAGAGGATGTCGTCGGGATCAAGGACCTCGATGTTCGCCGCGCCATTGTCGGGATGGGAGCCCGTCAGGCTGAGGTCATGATCAATGAACTGGCCCCATGCCCAAACCGCGTCGCTCATTCCCGCCGCGCTGGGAAGAAATACACCTTGCTGGTCGATCACCAGATTGCTCACCATCCGCGGGTTGGCACCCTGACGGAGGACTTCCCCGATGCCGTCGGGATAATCCGTGCCGGACATTCGTAGCAGGGGAGTGCCGACGGAACCCCGGTTTTCAGGGTGATTGTCGATGCCGTCATACGAGCGAACCTCCAGGGGCTGGGCGCTGAGCGCCGCGGTGATCATCCATGTTGCCGCGATGGCAACGAAGCGCGCCACGGTCACAAATGTTGACAGAATTTTCATGACTGTCTCCGCTAGAAAAAACTGGTTCCGCGAGAAGAGAATTGATTCAATGGACGTCGACGCATTCGGAACTCCTTCAGTCTGCATGAACGTGGACTTGTTCACAAGACCTTTGGAACGACGTTCCGGCAGCTTTCCCGCACCCTGTCCATTGGCCTCACCTGGCCGACCGGTGAAGCAATCCTGGCATCGATCACAATCGGGGTGTCCTCGATCGCATTTGAGGGTCTTTTCAACGGGCTCGTCAGTTCCCTCTTCAAATCCGGAGACGTTTCGATGTGTTGTCAGACATGCTTCCACGGGGCAGGCCCGGCGGTGGGCCGGTGTGACCCCGCCGGCCCTGTGCCGGTTGGTGAACCGGTTTGAAAACTGACGGCGCCGTACTTCCCACGACTGACCAATTGGAAAAAAAGCGATTTGGGACTTCCGGAAGGGTGCGATTTTTCGAAAAAAATCCGCGCAAGTCCGTCTCAACCCCGTGTCCCCGGGGGGTTTTTATCTAGAATTGAGATGCTATCGGGTATCCTTACAGGGTTTGCATGCCCTCGATTCCGGTATCGGTTTGCAAGTTTCTTCGAGCCATGGACCCGACAATCACGTTACGCATTCTCGACGGAGCCGATCGCGGTCGAGTCTATGACACGTTTGGTCCGCCCGTGACGATCGGGCGCGAGGAAGGCAACACGATCCAGCTCAATGACGAGCGGGTCAGCCGGTTTCACCTGAAAATCCAGCGAGACCACGAGGACCTCGTGCTGACGGATCTGGCCAGCACGAACGGGACGCGTGTTAACGGCGAAGACGCCCATCTGCGCATCCTCCGGCACGGCGATTTGATTTCCCTGGGGCGAAGTACGCTCATTTACGGGACCCGCGCGGAGATCAATGAACGGCTCAAGCGCCTCAACCGCACGGAGAGCGGCAAGCATGAGGAGACGGGGGCCAATGCCCTCGAGTCCAAGGACTGGGACCAACTGGTCAATCAGACGGACGCGCAGCTCAAGCTCATGGAGCTGGACCCGCCGCAATTGCCGTCGCGAATGTCACCGGGACAGGCCGCGCAACTAACGGAAGTCTTCGAGTACGTTCATCTGCACATGCGCCGCCTCATCAACGCCGCGCGGATTGAACCGCGCAGCTCGGTGGTGCAACTGGACGTCAAGCAATGGCACCAGTTGATCGACTTGCAGGCGCGGATGGCCGAGTATCTCCGCGGCGTGGCATTGCCGAACGATTAGCTTGCGCAGTTCACTCGCTTGCACTTCGGGCTTGTAATGGCCAAAAACTACTTATCCGCGGCCTCGCGATCGCGAGGAGTTTTGGAGAACCGCCGGCCGAATTCTGGTCGGGGGACGTCAAACCTGGCCCCCGTCATCTCGTCGAGTTTTTCGCGCTGTCCGCGGGTCAGTTCGCCCAGCAATTCCTCGCGGGCCTTGTCACGAAGCGCGGTTATCTTCCGTTCCAGTTCCGCGCGGATTTCCTCGGCGCGTTCCTCCAGTCGCTTTTTCTGTTCGTCATCAATGCCAAGCGCCTCGACAAGTTGGTCGCTGGCAAGCGTCGCTGCGTCGCCACTTTGATTCATCTGGACCTGCAACGAGATTTGCCGCAACCGATCGACCTGGTGCGGCAGGAGGACGCTTTCCATCCGCGACTGTTTTTGCTCGTTCATCTCCTTGATCAACTCGGACAACTCACGCCCCCGCACGGGGTTCATGCCGCCGCTGGTCAATTCACGGACCTTTCCCGACATCTTGCTGGAGAATTCGTCATTGATCTGGCGAATCTGCTCAAGCTGTTCCTCGACCAGTTCGATCTCCTTCTGGACACCGGCGTTATTGGCCAGCGAGAAGATATCGGGCGAGACCATCGCCTCGGAAAAAAACACTCCCCCTTTGCCAAGTCCGTCGCCGGACGACGTGGAAAAGACCTGAACGCTGCCTATCGCACCATCTTCGCCGGCGGCCGCGATAACCATTTTCTGTACAATGACATTGTTGCCGGGAGTCTCAGTCCCCTCCTCCTGGGCGAATGCGCCTGGGGCGACGAGGCCGACGGGAATCGTCAGGCTGGCAATCAAGAAGAAACGGGCAAAACGCAGTGACTGGTTCATATTTGCGTGACTCGCGTTGAGTGATTGAAGGATCAAATGCAGTAAACGCCCACAGCGACGCTGTTCGGCACGTAGCTCGGCTACGGGGGAGCGTCGTGGCAGCTTCGTGGCCGTGTATTCGCCGACTGGCTGCCTTAGTCAGTCGCGCCGATCGACGGAATCCGGCGGAAAAAATGCCGCGACCGGGTATTCTAGCCCGATTTCCTCAGCTTGTCATCGGAGTTCGGACTACGGAGTTCGGACCACGGATTCTGGACCAAGGATGAGGTCCCATGATTCCCATGACTCCCAAAACTCGCATATGGCATCAGTCAAAACTGTAATCGAGCGTCGCGCGGCTGCGATCGGGCAGCGCCGCGTAGATTTCCAGGTTCACCGGTCGAACAATGCCCACCTGAAACACCGCGCCTGAGCGGTGGACGAATCGGTCCAGCAAAAAGGCGCGCTGCTGGCCCGGATTTATCGGTACGTTGTGGTCATAAATCTGGTAGTTGCCGTTGTTGATCCGGACGTTCAGGTTGGTCCACGGGACCTCCATCGTGTTGGTAATCAGGACCTCGGCCTGGGGAAACTCCCGGCGCTGGTCGAGCGGCAACTGGTAATAGCTGGCGGGTGGCGTATTGCGAAGTTCAACGTCCGCGCGAAGATAACCCGGGCGGACCGGCGGCATGACAAATTGCAACGTCGTGATCACGACAACCGGAACGAGGCACATGGCGATGAGGAGGATCGTCAGCCCGCGACTGCTCAGCCGAGGTGCCTGGGCCAACAGCCCGACGTCCGGGTTGGACGCGGCGCTTTTCGGATGCGGTGAAGAGGCGAATTGCCCGGACATCGGAAACTCAGCGGCTCGACGATTGGGGATTGAGGATTCGCAGCCCGACATGGCTCAAGCGAGTGGATTTTGACGCAGGCGGTTCACTCGCTGGCGCGTCGGGCTTGTATTGGCAAAAAGCGGTTGTCCAGCAGGGTTACAATTGAAAGTCAGGTCGGCTGTTTTCGCAAGTCCACTCGCGGAAGTTTTTCTCCGATATGCCTGAATCCCGCAATCGTTTCGCCGTCAATCTCGCGTGGCTGGTCAAGCTTCGCTGGGTCGCTGTCATTGGGCAGTTGCTGACGATTGCGGCTGCCGTGCTGGTTCTTGAAATCCGGCTGTTGCTTTGGCCGCTTCTGCTGATTATCGGGTTGACGGCCCTTTCCAACCTGGTTCTTGCGGCGTGGTTTTTTCGGGTTCACCGCCCGGTCCGCCCGGCCGAGGGCCCGGAAACCGAAACATCGGCGGCAACGCACATTCCGGGTCTCGTCATGACGATGGACATGCTTTCGCTGACGACGCTGTTGTACGTCACGGGCGGACCCACGAATCCATTCTGGCTGTTTTTTTTCGTCAACCTCAGTCTCAGTGCCGTGCTCCTCGATCGAAACTGGGCCTGGGGATTGAACCTGCTTTCGATCGCCTGTTTCACAATGTTGATGGTCCGCTACATTCCGGTCTCTCGCCTCGACCAGGGGGCCGCGCTCGATCCGATTTTTTACCGGGGCCGTTTGTCGTTGCCCCAGGCGGGCCTGATCGCCGCGTTCGTCACCTGTTCCAGTGTCATCGTCTGGTTCATGACGCGACTGACCCGTGAATTGCAGGAACATGAAGTTGATTTGCGGCTCGCCCAGCAACGGCAGTCGCGCAATGAAAAGATCGAGGCACTGGGGACGCTCGCCGCCGGTGCCGCCCACGAACTGGCGACGCCGCTCACGACGATCGCCCTTGTGGCGCGCGATGTCGAGGAGACGATTCGCAACGGCGAATCACATTTGTCGGGCGATCACGGTTTACTAGAGGACGTCGGGCTGATTCGCCAGCAACTCGACCGTTGCAAGAAAATCCTGGACCGGATGGCCAGTCACGCCGGTGAGACGGTCGGTGAAATGATGCAGCAGGTCGTGGTTCGCGAACTGGTCGATGAAGTCCGCGAGGGGTTGGTCCTGAATGAGCAGCGAGTTGACGTCCAGTACAGCAATTATTCGGGCGATAGCGGCGTGCATGTGCCGCTGGACGCACTTTCGCAAGCCATCCGCGGGCTGGTGCAGAACGCCCTTGATGCGAGCCGGCCCGGTGATTGCGTCTCGTTGCGAATCGATCGACCGTGCGACGCGCTCGTCTGGACCATCATCGATAAAGGTGCGGGGATGTCGGCGGAAGTCTTGCGCCGCGTCAGCGAGCCGTTCTTTACCACCAAGCAACCGGGCAAGGGAATGGGGCTTGGCGTGTTTCTCGCAAGGAACGTTGTTGAGCGACTTGGAGGCACGGTCGAGTTTCAATCGCGCGCGGCAACGGGTGACTCCGAATCAGGTACAATTGTGACGGTGACCTTGCCGCAACCCGAGTCGATTTCCGGAGAGGCGAATGCATGAATCGCGGGCAACCCGCACATTTCTCATCGTCGACGACGATGACACCCTGCGAATGCGCATGGAAAAGTCCCTTCGGCGACGCGGATTCGAGGTCCGGTGCGCGGCCAATTACGATGAGGCCGTTGCGATGACGACCGATCGGCGTCCCGATCTTGCGGTCCTCGACCTGAAGATGCCTGGAAAGTCGGGGCTTGAGCTCCTGTCGGAGATTCGGCGGATTTCCCCGGAGACCCGTTGCGTCATGTTGACGGGGTACGGATGCATCACCAACGCGGTGGAAGCGATCAAGCTGGGAGCGGTCAATTACGTGACAAAGCCCGCCGACGCCGACCAGATTCTCGCGGCACTGGACGAACGACCGCCGCGAGACTCGGCCGCGGAGATCGCTCCCCCGTCGCTGGCCGAGGCGCAGTGGGAACACATCCAGCGCGTGCTCGGTGAATGCGGGGGCAACATTTCCGAAGCGGCTCATGTCCTCGACATCCCGCGCCGCACGTTGCAGCGAAAGCTGAAAAAACTCGCGCCCTGAGGTCTACGCTCAACGCCGGAACCATTGAGACAATTGTTCTACACTCACGCCGGAACCATTGAGACAATTGTTCTACACTCAGCGCCCCGCGTTACTGGTCCGGCGGGAGGTGGGCGATCCCCTTTTTCGCGTCGTCGAGGTGCTGTTGCATTTGCTCCTCCGAAAAAAGCTCCTTGACCCGAATTCGCATGTCGTTGTTCAGCGTTTCGGTCGCCGTTTCAAGGTCCCTGTAATGCGAATCAAACGCCGCAAGTTCGTTGGCGGGCGCTTTCAGCGATTCCTCGTTGAGTTCGACGAATTGCCGGCAAAGTTCATCGTACCGGTCCTTGTGCTCGAGCATGATGTCGCGAGACTGCCCGGTCTGTTCATTCGTAATCACCGAGAGGTACGGCATCAACAGGAAACGAATCGTCTCGTCGAAATTGTCGCTGAGAAACAACAGATAACGCCGCGACCAGCCCTTTTCGGCCTCGATGTTGTACGGCTCGCGAGCCGTCACGGTCTGGTGATCCGCGGGCGTCGTCCACGCATTTGTCACGGTGGTCGTGCGATGCGATCCGACGCAAGCCAGGTAGCGGTCGCTGCGAAACCAGAATTGCCGGTCGCCGGGAGCGATGGAGGCCATCAACGGCAGCCCGTCGGACGTCGCGTTGAGGGCGACCTGCTCGCATTCGGCATCGGCCATGTGAACGGCGATTCCCGCGTCCTGCATCGGCATGTAAAGGCATTCGCCGGCCAGCAACGGCGAGGAAAAGGGCTGGGAGCGGGTCGCCGAACGCTGCCGCTTGATCAAATCGCCATTCGCCGCGTCGATCACCTGGAGGATACCCGTGTCGTGAAACACAAAAAGACGACCGTCGCGAAAGACCGGCGAGGAAACATTCGAGCCAATCCGTTTTGTCTCCCACAACTTGTGAGTCGACTCGACGTCACCGCGCCCGCCGAGCCGAATCGCCATCATCTGTTTTTCCTTGCCCCCCGTCAGATAACAGATTCCATCGACGACGACCGGCACCGAAACGACGTAGTCGTGGATTCCCGCACAGTGCCACAGCCGTTCGCCCGTCGCCGGATCGTAACCCGCGACGGTGTTCTTGCTGCTCACAATCATTTCCGGCTGGCCGTCGGCGTTCTTCCCGATGACGGGCATTGACCAGCACTCATCGATATTCTCGATCCACCACGTCGCCGCGCCGGTCAACTTGTCCAGTCCGTAGATCGCCCGGCTTTCGATACTGGCGTTGACGATCAGGATGTCGCCGTGCAACAAAAGCGATGCACTGCTTCCAAAATAGTGCTTCTCCAGTCCAACGTTCCGCTGCCACAGCAGATTGCCTGACACGTCGAACGCAAAGACCCCGGTGACGCCAAAAAAGGCATAGACGTTTTCGCCGTCCGTCGCGGGCGTGGACGATGCAAATCCATGCCGCGCCAGTTCCGGATTCATGGGCTGGTCGATAGGGGTCCCCGTGATCTCGCGTTGCCAAAGCGGCTTGCCCGTCTCCCGGTCAAAACACAAAAGGTGATGCCTCAAGTCCGCCTGCTCGCCAGCCGCCTCGACCGTCAGGCCGTAACCATCGTAAGCGGTCAGATAAATTCGGTCAGCGGTCACGATGGGACTCGAAGCGCCTCGTCCCGGCAATTCCGTCTGCCACAACAGCCCCTCGTCGACGTCCCATTGCAGCGGCAACGCGGCGGAAGTCGTCGCGGTGAAATCGGGGCCGCGAAAGTTTGGCCAGGTCGATTCCTCCGCGGTTGCGGTCTCCTGGTGGTTTGTCGAGGCAGGCAACACCAGTGGACGCGGGCCGCTGGACGAATCACAGCCTGCCACGAACGCCGCCAACCCGACGGACCCAAGGACTGCGAAACGCAAAAAGAGGGGCTTTTTCATGAGGGCAGTGCCATTGGCATTTGGGAAAGGACGAATTTACTGGAACATTGCGTATGCGCCAGAAAGCCAGCTTTGTCATAATAAGAGGTGAGCATTGACCGTGACAACGACGATTGCCTCAAAATTTCCGGTCAGCTACCATCCACGCGGCGTCGCGAGGCGTTTGACTAAAGCCCGTCAATTCAATCGCCGGAGCAACGCTCTAAATCCGGTCGCGCCCGCGCGACCCCGCTCCCATGTTTTCCCGAATTGTGAAACTTCAAACCGCACTTGTCGCCATTCTCGCTGGACTGATGAGTTTCAGTGCCATCGGCATTTTGGGCCTTTGCATCGGCTGCAAGCCACGCGCTCCGCGCGACGCGGCTCGTGCGCCTGAGACGAATCCGGCGAAAGAGGAGACCGCGAACAACAAACCGGAGGACGTGCCACCGCCAGTCGACGACGACGAGAAATTCCAGCGGCTGATTCGCGAGGCAGCCGGACCGAACGCGCATTTGGTCACCGACAGTCTCGCGACCGATAACAAGAAAATGTTCATCAAGGAAAACACCTTGTTCGTTCTTTCGCTCAAGTCGGAATCACGGCGCTGGTATTTCCTGACGTACTTCATCGGGATAATCGATGACGCCCAGCTCGCGGAAATGACGCGCATCATCGATTCATATAACGACCAGTACGAGGACTTGCTGGAACGGCGGGCGGCGATTCTCGAAAACGCCCGCGACGGCGACAAAACGGCACAGTTGCTCCGGTACAACCAGATCGCCACGTTCAAGTTATCCAGTGACATTCGCAACCGGTTGATCCACGACATCCTCACGCTGGAGCAAAAGAAACTGTACGCGGCCCAGTTCGAGGGACCGCGCGGGATTCCCGCGCCGCGCGGAGAGAAATAAACAACTGGCGGGAAAATGTGAGCGGCAAAACGCCGCTTGCAGAATTGGCGCTGACACGACCTCCGAAGAACCCCATGAACCATTCCCTCAAACTGATCATCGCGGTCGTCGCGCTGGCATCGATCGTGTCGGGTGCGGCGGTTGCGCCGCGTACCGTCGATGATCGCTCCGCGATCAGTTCGCTTGATCGCGGAGCGACCAGCGACATTGATATTCCTGGCGATTCGGGACACGAACCGGCGGGCCAGGTCCTTTCTTCACCCGACGAGTTTTCCGAACAGGTCCAGCCCTTTCTCAAAAAGTATTGCTTCGAATGTCACTCAGGCGACGACGCCGAAGCGGGCATTGACTTCTCGCAATTTGAAACGCAAGCCGACGTGCTCGACGAACAGGAGACGTGGGAAACGGCCGTCGAAGCGATCGAAAACGACTATATGCCTCCCGACAAGGCGACTCAACCGGCACGCGACGAAGTCATCGCGGTCAAGGACTGGTTCAAACGAACCGTCATCCGCGACGCCGAACTCGCCACGACGCCGGGCGTCATGCGGCGACTTAACCGGACCGAGTACGAGAATACAGTCCGCGACCTGCTGCGGCTAAAGGTCGATGTCTTTGACAATCCGGCCCGCATTACAATCACCGACGACTATTTTCAGCCAGCGACCCGGCGGATGCCGCGTTACGTGCTGGCGATGAGCCATCAAACGTACGGACGCCGCAAACCCGCCGAGTTGCCGGGAATCTCCGAACTGCCGGTCGATCCGCCCGTCGCGCACGGTTTCAGCAACGACCAGTCGGCACTGAGCTTTTCCCCCGTCTATCTCGAAGCCTCTCTGGCCATTGCCGATTCGCTGGTGAGCGACGCGAATTTCCCGCGCCAGTCACGACTTTGGAATTCCCTGTTTGTCCTGGACGCCGAGTCAACAACGGCGGAACAAATCGCAACCGCGCGCAAACGTTTCGAGTCTTTTTTGCGAAGGGCCTTTCGCCGCCCGGCAACCGAAACGGAGATCGAGCGCTATACGGGTCTCTTCGAGCGCGAACTGGGCGCGGGAAACTTCACCACCGCGATGCAATCGGTTGTGACCGCGGTTCTTGCGTCGCCGTCGTTCCTGTTTCGCCGCGACCATGTCGACACCGGCGCGACGGGCGCGGGAGTTGATCCGTACGCGATGGCGTCTCGACTGAGTTATTTCCTGTGGGCATCGATGCCCGACGACGAGCTCTTTCAGGCCGCCGCCGAGGATCGACTGCGGACGGACGCCGACCTGGACTATCAGGTGCGGCGGATGATGGCGGACCGGCGGGTCAAGTCACTCGCCACGGATTTCGGAATGCAGTGGCTCAAGGTCGCGCGGCTTTATTCGGCGCGGCCCGACAAGGACCTTTTTCCGAACTGGTATCTGGTCGACGGCGACTCGCCAGGCATTTCGATGGCCATCGAGCAACTTCTCTTGTTCGAAACGATCCTCGTCGAGGACCGGAGTATTCTTGAGTTTGTACAAGCCGACTACGCTTATCTCAACCGACCCCTGATGGACTGGTACTTCGTGAATCCGGCGGAAGCGCTCGGTTACACGCCGCCCCAGGATGCTTACGAGGATTTCTTCCGGATCAAGTGGCCGAACCTCCATCGCGGAGGCGCGATCACGTCCGGGGCCATGCTCGTTTCCACCTCGGCGACAACGCGCACCAGCCCGGTTTATCGCGGTGCGTGGGTGCTGGAAGTTATTTTCAATCGGCCGCCGCCGCCGCCGCCCCCGGAAGTCCCCGCGCTCGAGGCCGTGGAGGTTCCAGGGCATTCGCCAAAAAACGTTCGCGAACGACTCGAGCAGCATCGACTCAATCCGACTTGCGCGGTCTGCCACGATCGCATCGACCCGCTCGGATTTGCGCTGGAAAAATTTGATCCGCTCGGACGCTTTCGCCCGGATTACGGACAAAACGTGCCGATCGACGCCACGGGAAATCTCTATGGCGAGGAATTTGACGGCGCGGCACGATTCAAGAATGTTATCCTCAGACAAAAGGAGCGCTTCGTAATCGGGTTCGTCGAGCACGTGGCGCAATACGCGTTGGGCCGCCAGTTGCGCGCGTCGGATCAGGAGGAAATCGAACGAATCGCCAGTCGCGTGGCGGACCGTGATTATCGGTTCAGCGCGGTAATTCGGGAAATCGTGCTGAGCGACTTGTTCCGTTCCACCGTCGAAAACTGAAGAGGATGAAAACTGGAAACTGAAAGCAGAAAACTATCCGCAGATTACGCAGATTTCGCAGACGAAGTGGATGAAAACTGAAAACCTATCCGCAGATTACGCGGATTTCGCAGACGAAGTGGATGAAAGCAGAAAACAGAAACTGAAAACCCTTCCGCAGATTTCGCGGACGAAGTGGATGAAAACCGAAAACTGAACACTGAAAACCAATGATCTCTCTGACTCGCCGAACATTGCTTCGCGGTGCCGCCGCCTCCATCGCACTGCCGTGGCTGGATGTTATGGCCAACGCGTCGAGCCTCCTTGCCAGCGGCGGCCCTGCCAACGGTGGCATTTCTGGCGGCGGCCTTGCCAGGGGAGCTGCCGAACCGGTCCGCCGTATCGCCTTTATGTACATCCCCAACGGGGTCATTGCGGAACACTGGCTTCCGGCCGATCGATCGGCGGATTTTCTTTCCCCCGCCAGTCTCCGGCCGCTTGAATCGGTGCGCGACGAGATCGTCGTCATCAACGGGCTGAACCGGACTTATCTGGCGGGCGAGCCGCATTCGCAAGCCGGCTCGTGCTGGATGACCAGTTCGCGGCCCGACGCGGCGACCGATGGCGTTGCCGCGATCAACACGACGCTCGACCAGATCATCGCGCGTGAGACGGGGAGGGCGACACCCTTTCCCTCGCTCGAATTGAGCTGCAACAGTTTTGTCGACAACATGGAACCGCGGATGTTCGACGCCATCTCCTGGTACGGTCCCGATCATGACGCGAAAAGCATCAACGATCCGGTTCGGCTCTTTGAAAGGCTCTTTGGAAAAACTGACAACGTCAATCGCAGCGTCCTCGACACAGTGATGGAAGACGCCCGCGACCTCCGCGCCCAACTCGGCGTGGCGGACCGGCGGAAACTCGACGAGTACATGGAATCGGTGCGGGCGATCGAGTCGCGGCTCGACAAGCAGGCCGGCTCGCGCCATCGCAACGCCAACGTCGTCTCGCCGCTCCCCGACGAGCCACCCGTCAATCGCGGTGACTACATCCGCCTGATGGGAGATTTGATGGTGCTGGCGCTGCGGACCGACCAGACGCGCGTGGCGAGCCTGATGGTCGGACCCGAGCGATGGGAAACGCCCCAGTTGTATGACAGCGTGTTTGACAAGCCGGTCAACCATCACCAGATGACCCACGACGACGCCTACGACGAGCAGGTCGCACTGATCGACCGGTTTCACGTCGAGCAGTTCACGTACCTCGTCAAAAAGATGCGCGAGACGCCCGACGGCGACGCCAGTTTGCTCGACAACACGCTATTTGTACTCGGCTCGGGGATCAGTGACGGGAATTCACATTCCTATCGCGAACTGCCGATGGTCATTGCTGGTCGCGGCGCGGGTCGGTTTCGTACGGGCCGCCGCATCGATTGCGCCAAGGGGACCCCGCTCGCGAACCTGTGGCTGACGCTTGGCCAGGAAATGGGTGTGGCGATCTCGTCGTTCGCCGACAGCGACGGTCCCCTGGCGGAATTCGCGGGTTGAATGGCGCATTCGTTCAAGTGAGCAATGACCGATGGTTGAGTTTGCAATTACCGGCGAGGAACTTTGGGCCAGGATGGAGCGCGCCGTGGAAAAGGTCAATGAGCGATTGCGGAAGACGGTCGGGATTCTCGAAAAGTCCAGTGTGCCCTACGCGGTGATCGGAGGGCACGCGGTGCGCGCCTGGGTCGCCCAGGTCGATGAAGCGGCGGTGCGAACCACACGCGATGTCGATATCCTGGTTCGCCCCGCCGATTTGCCCGCCCTGATTGCGGCGATGACCGGCGCGGGGTTTCACCATCGCCAGACGGCGGGACTGGATATGTTGGTCGAGCATCCCGACGCATCGGCGCGAGACGCTGTGCACGTCCTGCTGTGCGGAAACATCGAAAAGGGGGGCGAACCCAACCCGGACATCGATCCATCGGCGCGCGCGAACGACTTTCGGACCGTGCCGCTGGAAACCCTCGTGCGCATGAAGCTGAACGCTTTTCGCGACAAGGATCGCGTGCATCTGCGTGACATGATTTCGCTCGAGATGATCGACGTCTCCTGGCTGGATCGGTATCCCCAACCGCTTCGCTCGCGCCTGAACGAGTTGCTCGACGATCCCGACGGCTAGCTAGCCGGCCAGCAATTCCGCCAGGCGGGCGACATTCTTGCGAACGCAGTTCCCCTCGGACGGCGACGCCGCGCGCGAAACCGCGACTCGCGAGAAACCGGTTGCGAGCACTCGATCGATGTTGTTCGCGTCGATCCCGCCGATCGCAAATGCCGGCAACTTGATCTCAACCGCAACTTCCGCCAGGTAGTTCAGCCCCGCCAGTCGCTCAATCGATTTCGTGCGTGAGGGAAAGACCGGACCAGCGCCAAGGTAATCGGCGCCATCGAGCACCGCCTGGCGCGCCTGGCCGATGTTGTGTGTCGAGACTCCGATCAGCATTTCTGGACCCGCGACGCGCCGCGCCGCGGAGACGGACAGGTCGTCTTGTCCCAGGTGAACGCCGTCGGCCCGCGCGGCCACGACCACATCGACCCGGTCGTTAACCACGGCGATCACGCCGCTGTCGCGCGTCAGGTCGACCAGCTGCCGCGCTCTGGCTAACAGCGTCCTGTCGTCAAGGGACTTGTCGCGAAGCTGCAACATGTCGGCACCCCCGGCGATCAGCGCGTTGACGAGGGTCGCGAACTCGTCATCGTCGTCGCGCCCGTCGATGAGGACGCAGAGCCGGGCCGTCGCAAGGCGGTCGCGACTGTCGAGCAGGACAAGCGTGGCCTTTTCCAGTTCGTACAGTCGAAACCGAAGTTCCTCGGCGGTCCGCGACGAGGGCGAGCGGGCGAGTTTCGAGTATTCTTCAAGCGTTCGAAGGGACTGTCCTGCCCGTGCGAAATTGGCGACAAGGATTTGCCGTACATCGCCGCGCTTGTACTCGCTTTCCAGTTGCGCGGTTCTTCCCACGTCGCCGTGCGTGTCGCGCGCGGCCGCGAGGCGGTACCGTTGCGCCATTTCGCTTGCAAGTTCTCCGAGGCAATGCCGCAGCGACTTGCAAACCGCCGTCAGATGGGCGTCCTGCAATACAAGCCGCAGCGTTTCCTCAACCACGCGGAGCCCCTCGCCACACCGGTTGAGATTGGCGTCGAGCACGCGAACGATGGACCGTTGATCGGGAGCGGAATCGGGTGGAGTTTCTGCTGGCACGGGAATTAAACCAGAGGACTGACTTGGGAGCGCATTACGAACGAGGAATCAATGTCGCGCCAAAAATCCGCAGCGCGACAGCTTGTGAGCGGTGTGTCAAACAAAAGCATTTTCCTCGGCAATTTGTCAGGGCCTGGCTGCCACTCTGACAATCTCGGGTGGTACGTTCGAGGTCGGCACGTGACGTCGCGAGTTCGACCTCGGACGTGATTGTCGTCGAATCCGTGGTCATTTCTGGGGAAATACTTGCCTTGTACCGGTTTTGCGAGGCGTCTAGAATTCCGCCGCTTTTCTCCTCGCGGAACGTATTTTACCCCGAAGTCCGAAAATCGGTACCTGATTGCTGGCTCGAATGCAACAACGACCGTCCATGGCGATTTGTCTTTGGCCGGGCTTGCCGGGTTTGTGGTTGCGTGGGCGGTGGAGTTCGCTTGCGGTGGCAATGGGATTCGCGACGTTGCTGAATCTGGCCCTCGCGAGCAGTTTTCTGTGGCCTGATCTGGCGGGCTGGGCGTTTCCGCTGGTCGCGTGGCCGGTTCTGGCCGGTCTGTGGATGCTGTCGTTTTGGCATTCTCGCAAGGCATTTGTCGAGGACCGGCGGCACGAATCGGCATCGCCGGATGACGACGCCTTGTTTATTCAGGCTCAAACCGAATACTTGAAAGGACATCGTGAAGCGAGTCACCGATTGCTCACGCGCAGACTGAACGACAGTCCCCGCGATCTGGAGAGCCGGCTTTTGCTGGCGACCCTATTGCGGCGTGACCGACGAAGCGAACCGGCGCGGCACCAGCTCGACACGATGCGGCGCATTGATGGATGGCAGGTGTGGCAACGCGAGATCGAGTGCGAGCTGGCATTGCTGACCGAGCCACCGGTCGACCACAATAACGACCAGCCACAACCTGAACCTGAACCTGTCGCGGAGAACCATGAGTCAGCGGCCTCCGGTCGTTGACCCATTGAAACGCTTTGCGAGAATTCATCGCGAGGAGGCCCGAAGATGTACGAACGATTTACCGAACGCGCCCGCAAGGTCATGCAGCTTGCCAACCAGGAGGCGCAGCGCTTTAACCACGAATACATTGGCACCGAGCACATGCTGCTTGGCCTCGTCAAGGAAGGCAACGGGGTTGCCGCCAACGTCCTGAAAAACCTCGGTGTCGATCTTCGCAAGATTCGACTCGAAGTCGAGAAGCTCGTGCAGAGCGGACCCGAGATGGTCACGATAGGCAAGCTTCCCCAAACGCCGCGCGCGAAAAAAGTCATCGAATACTCGATGGAGGAAGCGCGCAACCTGGCGCACAGCTTTGTCGGCACCGAACACATTCTGCTCGGCCTGTTGCGCGAGCAGGAAGGGGTCGCGGCACAGGTGCTGATGAACCTTGGTCTGAAACTGGAGGAAGTCCGCGAGGAAGTCCTCAACCTGCTGGGGAGTGGGCTGGAAGGTGCCGAGGCCGGTGAACGCGGCGGGCGCGAGGGCGGCTCGTCGGGCGAGGCGTCGGGAACCAAGAGCGGCAAGTCGAAGACCCCGGCTCTCGACAGTTTTGGCCGCGATCTCACGGAACTTGCCCAGCAAGGCAAGCTCGATCCGGTCATCGGACGCGAAAACGAAATCGAACGCGCCATCCAGGTCCTTTGCCGTCGCACCAAGAACAACCCGGTTCTCCTCGGCGAGGCCGGCGTCGGCAAGACGGCGATCGTTGAGGGATTCGCACAGCGCGTCATCTCGGGCGAAGTCCCCGAAATCCTTGTCGACAAGCGGATTGTCGTACTCGATCTTGCGATGATGGTCGCCGGCACAAAATACCGTGGTCAGTTCGAGGAGCGTATCAAGGCCGTCATGAACGAGGTTCGCCGCGCCCGAAACACGATCCTCTTTATCGACGAGTTGCATACGCTTGTCGGCGCGGGCGGTGCCGAGGGGGCGATCGACGCGGCCAACGTGCTCAAGCCGGCACTTTCCCGGGGCGAAATCCAGTGCATCGGGGCGACGACGCTCGACGAATACCGCAAGTACATCGAAAAGGACAATGCGCTTGCCCGCCGCTTCCAGGAAATAATCGTCGATCCAACGAGCGCCCCCGAGACGGTCGAGATTCTCAAGGGACTGCGTGAACGATACGAAAAGCACCATCGTGTACAGATCACCGACGACGCGATCCTCGCCGCCGTTGATCTTTCGGCGCGGTACATCACCGGTCGCTGCCTCCCCGACAAGGCGATCGACGTGATCGACGAGTCCGGCGCGCGCGTTCGCCTTCGCAGCATGACACGACCTCCCGACCTCAAGGAAATCGACGAGGACATCGACCGGCTGAACAAGGAGAAGGAAGACACGGTCGCCAACCAGGAATTTGAAAAGGCCGCTGCGCTTCGCGACCAGGCCGACAAGCTGCGGAAGAAAAAGGACCAGATCATCAAGGACTGGCGCGAGAAGTCCGAGGAAACCGACGGCGTCGTCGACGAGGAAATCATCGCCGAGGTGATTTCCAAGATGACGGGTATCCCGCTGACGCGACTCTCCACCGAGGACAGCGCGCGGCTGCTGAAAATGGAAGCCGAGTTGCACAAGTCGGTGATCAGCCAGGAGGTGGCGATCAAGGCGATCTCCAAGGCGGTACGGCGCAGTCGCAGCGGCCTGAAGGACCCGAAGCGGCCGATCGGATGCTTTATGTTCGCCGGACCGACCGGCGTCGGAAAGACGTTGCTTGCCAAGGCGCTCGCCGAGTTCATGTTCGGCGACGAGGACGCACTCGTCACGATCGACATGTCCGAGTACATGGAGAAGCACAACCTCAGTCGCCTCATTGGCGCGCCTCCCGGATACGTCGGCTACGAGGAAGGGGGCCAGTTGACCGAAAAAATCCGCCGCCGACCCTACGCCGTCGTCCTGCTCGACGAAATCGAAAAGGCCCATCCGGACATCTTCAACATGCTCCTGCAAGTGATGGAGGAAGGCCGTCTTACCGACAGCTTCGGACGCAATATCGATTTCCGAAACGTGATCCTTATCATGACGACCAACGTCGGTGCCCACGCGATCAAGAACGAGTCCCAGTTCGGTTTGCCCGGGGCCGGCGAGGATGCCTCGTTCGAGAGCATGAGGACGCGCGTCAACGACGAGATCAACCGGGCCTTTCGGCCAGAGTTCCTTAACCGGCTCTCCGACGAGGCGATCATTTTTCGTCACCTTGAGAAGTCGGACCTCAAATTGGTCATCGAGCTGGAGGTCTCCAAAATTCGCGAACGACTGCACGATCGGGGATACAGCCTGGAAATCACTCCTGACGCCAAGGAATTCCTTATCAAGAAGGGAACCAACCTGGACTTTGGTGCCCGTCCGCTGCGTCGCGCGCTTGAGAACTTCGTTGAGGACCCGTTGTCCGAGGAATTGCTCAACGGCAATTTCCAGGGCAAGAATCACATCATCGTCGACGCCCTTCGTGACGAAGGCGAGAAAACGATCAAGCAACTTGTCTTCAAGAGTTCGTTTGTGGAACCTTCCGACGCACGCGAACCGGTCGCCGTCGGTGCCGCCGCCGGCCCGGTTGGCAACGACGAGTCCAGCAACGACCCGTGACGATCACCCGCTACGGGTGAAGGATCCGTGAAAACGAACATCCGCGGATTCTGATCTTTCTGTCATTCATGTTTCTGTCAAAATCATCGTCTGCTCTCAACTCTCCAACCCGCGAATGAGAATCGCGCTCGCCTGGCCCTGCGGCGTGACGTTGACATTGACGAACGAGTCGCCGGGCGAATGTTCATCCGGACACGCCGCAAGAATGTCGCACTCCGGATCCGGCTCCTCGTAATTGAGAATCCGGAAGAGCCGGTTGTTCCGCAGCGCCCACAGACTGGCGACGGTCTCGACGATTCCGCTCCCCGCGCCGAGGTTGCCCATGGAACTCTTGGCGGCGACCACCGGCGTCGCGTGTTGATCAAAGACATCACCAATGGCGGCTGATTCGGCCGCGTCACATGTCACCGTCGCCAGGCCGTGAGCATGAATGTGTCCGATCTGGTCGGCGCGGAGGCCGCTTGTTTCAAGTACGCCGAGAAAGACGTTTCGAAAGGCACGTCGAAGGTCCGCTACGCCGTTGGTTCCCGCCACGGTGCTGCTCGCGTACCCGACGACTTCGCCGAGAATCGTTGCATTTCTGGCGCGCGCGAACTCGAGTTCCTCGAGAACGAGACACCCCGCTCCCTCGCCGAGGACCATCCCGGAGCGACGGCGATCGAAGGGACGACACGCGGTTTCCGGCTCGTCAAAATCGGTTGCCAGACTCTCCTGCATGGCGACATGAACCGAGCGAAGCGGGTGAATTCGCGTCCCGGTCGACCCGGCCAGCATCACGTCGGCGGTTCCGCGGCGGATCGTCGTCACGGCTTCGGCGACGGCGACGTTGGAGGAGGCCTCGCGCATCGTCAGTGAATTGCTGGGTCCGCGCAAGTCGTTGTGAATCGCCACATGCGAGGCGGGCATGTTCGGCAGGTACTTGAGCAGCCACAGGGGTTCGACCTTCGGCAAGCCTTTCTCACCCCACTGGTCCATTTGAAACTGTCCGTCGCGGTCGAGACACCTTCGGACGCCGTCCGAAAACTCCGACGGGAGCGTGAGTATATAGTCAGAGCCAAAGAGCGTGCCGATGCGATCACGGGAAAACGAATCGAGGTCCAGCCCCGACGCCTGCAATGCCAGTTGGGCGGCGGCGACGCCCATCTCAATCTCGCGGCACATCAGCCGCAACGCCTTTTTGATCCCCCGCGCAAGCGTCTTGTCCAATTCGCCGAAGTCCTCGATTGTCCCCGTGAAGTCCCGCGCCTCGCCGCCGATCGACAACGGCAACCGCGATTCCGGCAGTGATTCGAGTCGCCGCACGCCACTTTTCCCTGCCGCCAGGTTGGCCCACAGCGCTTCGGGGCTGTTGCCGAGCGGACTGATGATCCCGGCGGCAGTGACGACAACGCGACGATTGGGCGAAGGCATTTTTCAATTGGTCGGGACAGGAAGCCGGGACCAGGGGGACGTCAGCAGCGAACCGCGGCGTCCGCTGCCAAACAGTCATTCTAGATGACGGAAGAATTCCGTCGAGGCGGGCGTTCGGGGAGGAATTTTCCGCTGATTACGCCGTTTACCCGGACCTGAGCCACAGAGATTCTGAACAAGAAGAGTGACGCCGTAGTTCTCCGCGGATAACGCAGATTTCGCAGTCAGGGGTTCTACGGAATAGATTCGGCGGAGCGATGATTCGGCACTATCGGCGCGGATCGACGGGCAGCATTTGCCCGGCCGCGGCGTTTGCGGGTGCCGCCGTTGAATTGAGGGACGCACGACCCTTGTACTCGATAAACATGATTGCGTCGGCGCGCCCTCGGCTGTCATTGAGAATCGCGGGGAGCCCCATAAGTGCCTGGCGCTGCGGTCCCGGCGTTGCCACGACGCCGCAACTCAGTACGAGAACCTGATCGCTCGGCCAACGGAACCGCTCCGAGACTTGCCAGCTTACCATTTGCGGGACTTGCAGTTCCGCCGTCTGGACCTGGCCACCGAGACCGGCGAGCTGCACCGAAACGGGCTGCAATTTTTCAATCTGGTTGATCTTGCAGCCGATGATTGCCTCGATCGACTGGCCGTCGAGGGAACCAAGGGTGCTGAACTCGACCGTGTACCCCTCGTCGATCCGGTCGTTAACGGGCTGGTAGTAGCCCGTCCCCTCGTTGACCCATGCCAGCGAACGAAGAAACTCGATCGGACGCGTTTGCGAAAGGATGTACTTCTGCCCATCCGTGACGACAATGTCGCCGTTATTGCGCTCCGTGAAATCGGCGCGCTGGCGAAGTTGACCGGCAAGAATCGCGGCGTTTTCCCGTGACATCAGCCATCCTTCAACGCCAGGCGAATCGATGGGAATCGGCCGCATCATCGACAACGCCGTACTCCGCCAGTTGGGGCTGGCAATCGTCGCAAGGCGAAGTCCCACGACCTGCGGTGCGGCGCGCGAATTTACAAAACGATCAATGATCGGCTTGATCCGGTTCTGGATTTCCGGCGTGTGATAAACGTGCAACTGATTTCGCGAGGCGCTGAGAACGCCCAGGGGCTGAGTAAACCACAGCCCCGTTCCCGTTTCCTTGAGAATCCAGTCGATTACCGCCTGCTCCGGCGCGGCGACGTTTTGAACCAGGTAGGTGTAGGGCGAGATGTCATAGGTTCGCCAGACCTGGCCGGCCGAGTTTGGCAAGCTTTCCATCCCCCGCGTAACGTCCGTGATTCCCCCGTCCGCGGGAGCTGACCCCGCGGAATCCACTTGCGGTTGGTCTGGATTGGGTGAGCCTGCACCGGACGTCTCACCCGCCGGTTCCAGGAAAGCGGACGGCATTACTGGCCATGGTGCCGGTTGAAAAAGCATCACGTCCTCGGGATTCGGTCTCCCGTTGTCAATTCCCTCGGGAGGTGTTCCAGGCGCCGCCAGCGATGGTGCCGAGAGGGATGGTGAAAGCGCGGGAATCGGTTGGGCACCGGCGATTGGCCACGCGATTGCGGGAGTTGCGGGAATCGATCCGTCGCGCGCGGTTTGCCGAACGGGCAGGACTTCAAGCGGCATTCCCAGACCGGGTTGCCACTGCAAATCCTCGTCGCCAGACGGCGAGGGAGTTATCTGGTCGCCGTCGACAGTTTCCTTCTCGCGCGGTTCTACGGGGGGCGAATCCTGATGGCTTGCCGCCAAAATAATCGGCTGCCACGAAGCGGCCAGAACGATCATCAACAGGCTCATGACCCCGCGCGGCGAATGACTGAAAGACCGATCACACTGGATCATTTTTGCAACTCCGGCAACGGTTCGGCAATTGACTCATATCGACAAGCTGGGAAGCTTGTCGCAACCTGGCATCGTGTAGATATTCGGGGCGGGGAGTATAGAGAACTGCAATCGGCGGTGACAAGGTCGATCCGACCCGGCAAAGTACGGGAATTACGGGACTCGTTGCAGGCCGGGCCGGTCCAGTCGATAATCAGCCGATGCGTCAGGGGTCCCCAACAGTACCGGTTACGCGAGACGATTCGTTTCGTCAGTTTCTCGGCGAACTGAAGTCGCGCGATGCTCGCGGCACGAATGCAGGTGCCGGGCCGCCGTTGATTCCCGCATCCGACTCGTCGAAACATGCTCCGGGAGCGCTGCTTCTGGTTTGGACCGGCACTCGTTCCTGGCTGGCAAGTACCGTGGTTCACGTCGTCGCTATTACAACACTGGCGATTCTTTCGACGCACGGCATGTCGCGTTCGGTGATTGAGTTGCAATCGCCGCCCTCTGAAATGTCACTGCGGTCGCTTGAGGAAATCCAGTTTGATCTTTCAAGCGTCGAGCCTGATTCCGAACGTGCCGTTTCCGAGGCCCGCGATCTTTCATCGGAAGAGGCCGTTTTGGAAGTCCTTGAAGAACCCGTCGATGTTTCATTCGCCGAGGCGTTTTCGCTGCCAGGTGAGATCGACCAGACACTCCTTTCGCAGCTCGACCCGTCGCTCCAGACCTATGAAGTTCGGCCAGCCGGCAGTGGTTCGAGTTTCTTTGGAATTGAGATTACCGGGCGCAACGTCGTTTACATCGTCGATCGGTCGGGAAGCATGGAAGGAGCGCGATGGGAGTCGGCCCGCAAGGAATTGATCCAGTCGATCGAGAGCCTCGCGCGTGACCAGCAGTTTTTTGTCTTTCTGTTCAGCGACTCGACGCACCCGATGCCGCAACTGGCGGGGCGCAACAAGCTCGTCCCGGCCAGCCGCGACAACATCGATGAAGTGAAGCGTTGGCTCATGAACCAGGCCCCCAATTCGCGAACCGAGCCGAAAGGAAGCGTGATTCGCGCCCTGAACCTGAATCCCGACGTCGTTTTCCTGCTCTCGGACGGCTTGTTCCAGGACGACACGGGTGCGTACTTGTTCAAACGTGCGCGAATCCGGGAATCGGTCAGCGAGCCGGAAACCGTCGTGATTCACACGATCGCCTTTCACAGCCAGGAAGTATGGCATGTGCTGCGACAAATCGCCGAAAGTTTTGGCGGCACCTTCCGTTCGGTCGAATAGAGTCCTTCATCGGCGCCCCTTCTTCCTTGGTCCTTCGTCGGTGGTCCTTCATCGGTGGTCCTTCATCCATGGTCCTTCATCCGTGGTCCAACATCGGTGGTCCAACATCCATGGGGCGGGCCATCATTTGCCGGTTTCCCGACGTTTTTGAACACCAGGCCGCAAGGCACCGCCCCTCCCTCAAACAGGCAGGTGCTGGACCTGAGTTGACCGAGGTCCATCCAGCGGGTATCTTTACAACTGTCAAGGGAAGCGTTGCGCCAGAAAGTGCGTTGCCCTGGAATTGCCAGCACCGTCAGTCGCCGCCTTATCGGGCAAAGATGAGGAGTTTTTCGTGTAAGAGTCGTCTTTAGCAAGAGCATCGAGGCCTCCGCGCGCCAATGGCGGGGAACTTGCATGCGGCAACTTGTTCGCGGAAAGACCCTTTGGTTCTTTTCGGCGGTTGTCCGGCGGTGAACGCCCGCCCACATCGTCTTGTGGGATGGAGCGGAATCCGGCGGTTTTGTTTTTAGTGGCGGCCAACTTGAACGATTCTTGTGACTTGCCCAAGGGTCGCAGCGAACCAGACAACATTCGAACCAATCCGTAGTTCCCAACTTTTACGAAATGAACGCCAGCGAAGTTTTGAGAATCGTTGACTCGTTGCACCGGGACAAGAACATCCCCAAGGAGCTTGTTTTCGTCGCGATCGAGTCAGCCCTCGTTTCGGCGGCCAAGAAACACTTTGGTGAGGAGGCGGAGGTCGATTTTCGCATCGATCGCGAGTCCGGCCAGATTTCCGGCGAGTGCGACGGTGTCGCGCTCGATTACGAGGAAGTCGTCGGGAGGATCGGCGCGCAGACTGCCAAGCAAGTAATTATTCAGAAAGTACGCGAGGCCGAGCGCGACGCACAAATCGTGGAGTTTGACCAGCAGATTGGCGAGATCGTTACCGGCACCGTCAACCGCAGCGAAGGAAGCGTCACCACGGTCAACGTCGGCAGCGTCGAGGCGATTCTGCCGCGGAGCGAACAGATTCCGGGCGAAACGTGGCAACCCAACGATCGCGTTCGTGCCGTCGTCGCCGAGGTCAAGGCCCAGGGAAGCCGCATCAAGGTCGTCCTCAGCCGTACCCGCGGTGTTCTCGTGCAACGGCTGTTTGAACAGGAGATTCCCGAAATCGCCGACGGCGTGATTACCGTCAACGCTATCGCGCGCGAACCGGGATACCGCACCAAGATGGCTGTCAGCAGTATCGATTCGAGGGTCGATTGCGTCGGTGCGTGTGTCGGCGTGCGCGGAAACCGCATCAAGGGGATCATCGACGAGTTGTCAAACGAGCGGATCGATATCGTCCGTTTTGACGAAGACCCGCAAGTGATGATCCGCAACGCATTGCAGCCCGCCAATGTCGACGAAGTCATCCTTTGCCGCGAAATTGGTCGCGCCATCGTACTCGTCGCCGAGGACCAATTGTCACTGGCGATCGGCAAGCGAGGCCAGAACGTCCGGCTCGCCAGCAAGCTGTGCGGCTGGGACATCGAGATCATGACCCCCGAGGAACTGGAACGCCAGATCGAGCGCGCCGTCGAGGGCTTCAGCTCGCTCGAAGGCGTCAGCGAGGAACTTGCCAATGCACTGGTCGGCGAAGGTTACCTCTCCTACGACGACCTCGAAGTGATCGAGCCTGATTTCCTCATGGCTCTCGGCAGTCTCACCAATGAACAAGTCGAAATGATCGTCGAACAGGCGGAGGTCAAGGCCGAGGAGGCCGAACGATTGCTCCAGGAACAAAAGCGTGTCGATCGCGAAAAACGCGACGCCGAGGCGCGTGAAGAGGCCGCTCGCGCGGCAGCGAAGGCCGCCGCCGAAGCCGCGGGTGAAAGCGCTGACGAGGGAACTAACGAAAACGCCGCCGAGCCTAAAGCCGCTGCCGAACCCGTCGCAGCCGTAACCGCTACGGACGAAACTGTCACTGACGAAACTGTCACGGATGAAACCGCGGGAGCGGGAACCGCCGGCGGCAACGGTGCTCCCGCGGGAATCAGTCCGGCCGGTGACGAACCGGCCGCGACGGGCGACAAGGCCACCGGCAACGACGAATGATGAATCACACCAACCAAACGATCGCTACCGACAGACCGATTTCCGTCGAGGAGACCCCGATATAGTGTCCGTTCGCATTTATTCGCTGGCCAAGGACCTGGGCATCGACAACAAGGAGCTTTTGGAATTCTGCGAAAAGGCAGGTATCAAGGGGAAGGGGTC
>JBGTFW010000193.1:0-4740 GCA_041747075.1 Pirellulaceae bacterium | reverse complement strand
GGCGCGGCGAGCCAATTGCCGCTGGCGGCGATTCCTGGCGCCCCATCCGACGACCCGGCGTTCAAGACACGTTCACAGGGCCTTCCGCCCATGGTGGCGACCGATGAAATGGACCGGATCAACGGATTCCTCTTCTTTTTGTTGCTCTGTTCGATCGGGTTGAATTTGTACCTCGGCTGGATCGCACGGGGCTTCTACGTTCGTTACCAGGAACTGGCCGAGGAATTGCGTGCGTCCTTTTCCACGGTATAGCACAGGAATTTCGCTATTTACTTGAGCGTTCAAAGCCGGCACAATGCCGACGCCTGAACAACGTCGCGCAACGGAATTGCGGGACGAATTGCCGCCCAACAACCCGATGCAATGGAGTGCACTTAAATGTCCCTGGCAAGAAATCTGTTGGCCGCCGCGGTTGTCGGTTTTTGCGCGGTCGGGCCATCGTCTCCGCTCGCGGCCCAAAGCGGCGTCTGCGTCATCGATGTCGCCGAGGTTTTCCAGAACCATCCGCGTTTCAACCAGCAGCTTGAGAACCTCAAGCAGCAGGCCGAGCAGTTCAAGTACGACCTCCAGCAGCGCGGCAGCCAGCTCCAGGCCCGCAGCGAGCAACTCAAGAATCTTGAGATTGGCTCGCCCCAGTACAAGCAAATTGAAACAGAGCTTGCCCAGGCGAGCGCGAACATGGAAGTCGAACGGCGAGGCAAGACCCGCGAGTTTATCCAGGCCGAGGCGCGACTGCACTTTGAAACGTACGTTGAAGTCACGCGGCTGATCGACTCGCTCTGTCAGCAACGCGGATATCAACTCGCCCTTCGCTTCGATTCCCGCGCGACCGATGCGGCCAACCCGGAATCGATCATGCAGCGCGTCAACGAACAAGTCATTTTCCATTCGCCGCAACACGACGTCACCGCCGAGATCATAGCGATGATCGAGAAGCAAACGCCGCAGGTCGGCAGCGTTCCACCCGCGACCGAAGGCAGATAACCCGTCCAGCCACCTCGCTGATCAAAGTTCGCGAGATGGCGAAACCAGACGCCCATGGCGGAGAGTCCCATGCCCGAACCTGGATTCCAGAATACGATCTGCCGCCCGACCGCCCTCACCGGCTTCGGGTACTGGTCGAGTCTCGACGTCTCGATCGAATTCCGTCCGGCGGAGGAAAACACGGGTATCCGGTTCGTTCGCTGCGACCTCCCCGGCCAGCCGGTGATCCCCGCCCACATTCAATACCGGACCCACTCGCCTCGTCGAACGACGCTGATCAAGGAGGGGGTCGCGGTCGAGATGGTCGAGCACATCATGGCAGCGCTTTACGCACTGCGAATTGACAATTGCGAAATCGTGGTCAATCGTTCCGAAATGCCCGGCTTCGACGGTTCTTCGCGTATTTTTGTCGACGCACTCGATCGCGCCGGGATTCGCCGTCAGGACCTTCTCCGTTCGCAAATTCGCATCCGTGAGACGTTGCGCATTGGCGACGACGAAAAATGCTGGATTCAGATCGAGCCATGCGACGATTTTCGCGTCACGTATCTGCTGGACTATCCGCAGGAGGCAATTGGACGCCAGTCATTCGATATTCGCGTCACCGCCGAGTCGTTTCGCGAGGAAATCGCCTCGGCCCGGACATTTCTCCTGCGGCACGAGGCGGAATGGCTCTTGCAACAGGGACTGGGCCAGCGCGTCAGCTACCAGCACGTACTGGTTTTTGGCGAACACGGTCCGATCGACAACGAATTGCGTTTTTCCAATGAATGCGTGCGGCACAAGACGCTCGACGTGATCGGCGACTTCGCACTTTGCGGTCATGAAATTCAGGGACACGTAACGGCTTGCCGAAGCGGGCACCGGCTCAATGGCGAACTGGTTCGCCGACTGTTGCGGCACGGTGCCGTGCTCCACGCCCCCGCCCGGCGAGAACTAGCCGTCAAGTCCGCATGACATTCGCCGATCGACCCAGGAGCCTCCGCGGTGGACGACATTATTCCCTTTGAAAAACACGCCGACGACTTGCGACGGGCGCGACCCATGCCGCCACAAATCTCCAGCCTCGCAAGCGTCGACCGAAGGGCAAAACTTGGCAACAACGTCGAAATCGGGCCCTTCTGCGTCGTCGGACCCGACGCCGTGGTCGGCGACGGCACGATCCTCGCCAACAACGTAACCCTTTGCGGTCGAGTCACCCTCGGACGTGACAACCGGATTTTTCAAGGCGTCGTCATCGGCGGTGAACCGCAAGACGTCGGGTACGACGGATCGCCCACGGAGGTCGTCATCGGGGACCGCAACATCATTCGCGAATGCGTGACGATCAACCGCGCGACGACCAAGGAGGAGGGGATCACGACTGTCGGAAACGACTGCTTTTTCATGGCGGGTGTTCATATCGCACACGATTGCCGCGTCGGAAACCATGTGAAGATCGCCAACGCGACGCTGCTCGGCGGGCACGTCCATGTCCTCGACTTTGCGACGATCTCCGGTAACGCGGGAATTCATCACTTCACGCGCATCGGCGATTACTCGTTTGTCACCGGCGTCGGCCGCGTTATTCAGGACGTGCCGCCGTACCTGCTCGTTGAGGGGAACCCGTCGCGTCCGCGATGCGTGAACGTCGTCGCGCTCAAGCGAAACCATTTTCCCAACGATGTGATCCGCAATATCAGCGAAGCATATCGATTGATCTACCGTTCACGAGTCGGATTGACGACCGCCCGGGAAATCCTCAATGGGAAAAACCAGCTTGGTCCGCAAGTCAGGCACATGCTCGACTTCATTGCCTATCAACAGGACGGCCGCCACGGACGGGGCCGCGAACAAATCAGGAGAGCCGCGTGAATTCTTTAAGACTGGCCGTCATCGGCGGTGGGCACCTCGGAAAAATCCATGTCCGACTGGCGCGGGAATTGCCCGACGTGGAACTTCTCGCCGTCGTTGAACCCGACGCCGCGGCCGCGAGGCGGCTGGAGGACGAATTCAACTGCCGCGTCGTCGACGACGTCGCCGCGATCGAACGCGCGGTCGATGCCGCGATCATCGCTGCCCCAACGCAAACCCATTTTCAGATTGCCACCGGGTTGCTCTCGAAAGGTGTCCACACCTTCGTCGAGAAACCGATTACCACAACCGCTCCCCAAGCGGACCATCTAATCCATCTCGCCGAACGCAACCACGTCGTCCTGCAAGTCGGACATGTCGAGCGATTCAACCCGGCCTTTGAACAAGCGGCCCGGGAGGTCCCCGTTGCGAGGTTCTTCGAGGCGACCCGGGCCAGCGTGTACACCTTCCGCTCGACCGACGTCGGCGTCGTTCACGACATGATGATCCACGACATCGATCTGGTCTGCTCGCTGACCCGCAGCCCGCTGGTTGACGCGCGGGCCACCGGCGTCGCCGTCTTCGGTCCGCATGAGGACATTGCCGAGGCGCGGCTCGAATTTGCCGACGGAACAGTCGCCTCGCTTCGTGCGTCGCGGTGCAGTTTCCAAGCCGCGCGTCAGGTTGCGTGGTACGGCGAAAAAGGCTACGTCTCCGCCGATTTGGCCGCCGGCCGATTGCAAACGGTCGGGCTTTCGCCGCTCGTCGATCTCGGCTCGCATCGAAACGTCGAAGCGCTCGGGAGTGAGCCATGCACGGCAATCCGCGAGGACCTTTTCGGAAGCGTTCTGCCGAGGAAAACGCACGAGGTCAAGCCGCAAAACGCGATCGCCGCCGAACAGCGCGACTTCCTTCAGGCGATTCGGACGGGCCAGCCGCCGCGCGTCAGCGGCCGCGACGGGCGCCGCGCCGTTTCGATTGCCCAGGCCGTGGTGGAATCGATCAACGAGCATCGCTGGGCCGACGGGTCGGGTCATCGCGTCGGCGCTCAAACCCAACGCCTTTCGATCCTCCCGGCTGCCCTCCGCTACGCCGGTTAGTCCTCGACGACGCCACGCTTGCGGCACTAGCTGCCGTTGCCCAAGGGCGGGAATTCCCGTTTCGTAATGAAGATCCACGCTTTGGCAAGCGCGGCTACGTCGAATTACGCCAGGTCGCGGTCCTCAAACAGCACCAGCGCCAGCAACAGCGCGATCAGCCCGTACAATCCGCAGTACAGCGTCGCCCAGCCGAGATACGCCACGGGAACCTGCACGTCACCGGTGATCGCCGCGTTGATGTCGAAATGGTCGAGAACGGGCACGACAATCGAAACGATCTGGCCGAAGACCACGACCCCTTCAAAGGACTGGGCGACCGCTGCCGACTGGACCATTAGCGGCGTCAGGTGACCCAGCACATAAATCGAGAAGCAAATCAGGAAATTCGCGAGAATTCCCAATCGTGTTGAAATGACAACGCTGATTGCCGCAAAGACCATTGCTTCCAGCCACGCAAGAACGAGACCGGGAACGGTACTCATCCCCTCGCGAAAACAATTCTGCCACGTGAAGTCCCTTACCGTTGACTCGCGGCTGTCGTAAATCGGCTTGTAGGACGTCCAGATGATGAACCAGATTCCAAGTGCAATGAACAACAGTGCGATCGAAAGTCCAATCCCCGCGTACTTGCCGAGAATAAACTGGCGACGACTGACCGGCTTGCTCAGCACCGTCAGTGCCGTCCGGCCCTCGATTTCCTCGGCCAGCGACTTGCTCGCCGCCCACACCGCGAGAAAAATTCCGAGGACACGAAGCAACGTCAACCCCGAGTCCTTGTACATCTTGATGTCTTCCCCAAACGTGTTGTAGGGGATGTAAATCG
>JBGTFW010000192.1:0-6841 GCA_041747075.1 Pirellulaceae bacterium | reverse complement strand
TTTGCTGTACGCAGCCGCGACCGTGGCGGTTGGCGGGTCAGCGTCCAGACGGAATGAGTCCGGCGTTAGGCTGCCGATCTCCCCTTTGCGGAAGCCGGTCCAAGCCGCCAGCACGTACAACATCGCCCGATCCGCGCCTGGAATGCTTTCGATTTTTTTCCCTGCCTTGGCTGCTTTGATCAGCCGGTCGAACTCGTCGGGCAGAAGTGCTCGGCGGTCGTGTCGCCGGTCAAGCTTTGGATTCTGCATTGACAAGTGGGCCAAGGGATCGTCGTTCGTGCGGCGGTCACGCACCAGCCAGCGGCTGAATTGCTTGATCGCTCGGAGGTGATGATTGCTGGTTTGGATCGCCAACCCTCCCGCACGAAGGTCTGCTAGACATTGTATCACTTCGCCTGCTGAGAGATCGCCGATCATCTTCCATCCGCATGCTTCCGCAATGCGCTTCACCTTGAATTCGACCTCACCGACGTGTTTCTCGGTGTTGCCCTTGTTGAGCAGATATGCCTTCCAGTCGGCAATGTGCTCCTTGAGCGGGCGCTTGCGATGTTTCTCAAACGGGTCGGCGATGCCGGCCGCCTCGCGCTCGACCTGTCGCACGAGCTCGTGGAGCATTGCCTGGGCTGCCATCTTGTCCGCTGCGAGCGGAACTCGCTTTTCGCGCCCGTCGGCAGTGCGGTAGCGGCCCCACCACTTCTTGGACTTGCACTTCACCCGCTTGCCGGTCTTCGGGTCAGTGATCGTCACCGGCTTCTTATACAGACTCGCCATTTCGTTCGTTCTCCAAATCTGGTCACCCCGTCGCTGGGGCACAGTGGACAGTTTGCTCGTTTTCGCCAAGACCTCAAGCCATCCCCGGCTCCGCGGGTCGGTATCCGATAAATCGTCCGCATTTTCCGCAGGTCGTGCGGATGCGGCCATCCTTTGGCGGGTCGTCCCGCCAGTTCCGCCAATCGCATCGCGTACAGCGTTTCCCATCGGTGGCCGCCTCCTGTGCCGTCCGCAAATGCTCGATGATCGTCGTCCGCTGGGCCCGACGACGGCGAGGACGAAGACAACGTGGTCTTCATCGTCGAAGGCCAGCAGCGCTGCTACGGATCGAAGCGGGCCTGGGAAGTTGCCTACTAAAGCCGAAACGCCCGCGAGGGCGTCGCGGCGGGTGGTTCCCGCCGCCTGATGATGGCGGCCCAACCATCGACCAACGTAAGGAGCCTGATCATGGCAACGAAGAAGACCACCACGAAGAAAACCGCGTCCCGCAAGGCCTCGACAAAGAAGGCCGCGCCGAAGAAGGCATCGACCACGAAGCCGGCGGCGAAGAAGACGACGCGCACCGCGTCGAAGGGCAAGGCCACGCCCAAAGCTCAGCGCGATCGACGCCGCCGCGTTAGCCTTGGCATAGATTGTCCTTTCATTTTGGTTGCGTGCGGGAGTTCGTTTTTTGGTTGAGCGGTCTTACTCCTCGTCCGTCGTCTTCACCACTTCGCGCAAGTCGAATAGCCGTTTGGCCTTCTTATCATCGGGATCGAGCGCCGCCAGGAAAATGCCGGCGGATGTTGATTGTTTGAGGATCTCCAGCAGGTCGACCCTGGCAGGGCATAATATCTTCCAGCCCGACCCCAGATCAATTGCTTTGACGTACGCCTCCGCGCTTTCTTGCGACAAGAATAGCGCCAGGGCCTTATGACCTTCGGCGAGCGTCCACACGGCGCATTCCATCTGCTCGCCGCAAGGACGGTATACCAGGTAGGGAATAATCTCCTCGCGCAGATTTGCCGACTCATCGCTGACCACGAACTTACTGTTCCTTGCCAGGCCGTCACCAAGGCAATACCCGGGCTAATCGACCATTTAGTTTATGTGCCTGCTTTGAATTTGGCAGCTTCCTCAGATCCTCCGGTTGCATTGCCCTCGCTATACGAATGGGCTCCGGCTCCCGCGAGTTGTCCGCCTTCTACGATCAGATATTCGTCTCTTATCGGCTTATCGTCGAACCAACATTCCAGTATTTCCCTCACGCCGGCAGCGTACCGTGCTTGAGCTGCAAGCGAAGTTCCCGATGTATGTGGGGTCATTCCATGGTTTGGCATTGTTCGCCACGGATGGTCGTTAGGTGCCGGCTGCGGAAACCACACGTCCCCGGCATAACCTGCCAATTGACCAGTCTCCAGTGCTTTTGCGACTGCATTGCGGTCACAGATTTTTCCACGCGCGGTATTGATAAGATAGGCTCCACGCTTCATCTTACCAATCATCTGTTCATCGAAAAGATGCTCCGTCTCGGGATGCAGCGGACAATTGATTGTCACGACGTCGCAGACCTTAACCATCGACTCAACGCTATCGTGAAACGTCAAGGCAAGTTCTTTTTCCACTTCCGCTGG
The DNA here is from genome assembly GCA_041747075.1 of Pirellulaceae bacterium. Taxonomy (GTDB): domain Bacteria; phylum Planctomycetota; class Planctomycetia; order Pirellulales; family Pirellulaceae; genus CAJQPP01. The sequence goes on along the minus strand of JBGTFW010000192.1, from coordinate 4,457 downwards.
GAGTCTGTGCCGATCAACATAATGCAGCTTGACGTCGAAAGGATTCATACGTTTTAGCACTGCCAAACCAATTCGACCCGCTGCAACAGTACCGACATGCATTCCTTCAACATCATAGGATCTCGAAACACAATCAGAGATGTTCCATCCACCCTTGATCACCCAGTTGTAGGATGGAATGTAATTCCGAACGAGGCTCAATATCATCATGACAACATGCTCGGACACACTGATACTATTACAAAACGTAACCTCGGTTACCGTGATACCGTTATCGATTGCGGTTTGGAGATCCACGTGGTCGGAACCAATACCCGCTGTAATGGCCAATCTTAGTTTTGGCGATTTGGCAACTCGTTCTGCAGTTATGTAAGCTGGCCAAAACGGTTGTGAAATAACAACGTCGGCATCAACAAGTTCCTTTTCTAACGTGCAATCTGGTCCATCTTTATCGGAAGTTACAACCAGTGCATGGCCGCGGTCTTCTATGAATTTTCTTAGACCGAGTTCTCCAGAAACACATCCAAGAAGTTCCCCAGGCTTAAAATCGATGGCCTCAGGTGATGGCATTGATTGTCCATCGGGGTAACGAGGTAGTTCGGGAATTCCGTCGCGGGCATATTTTGGCGGATAACCATCTACCGGATCAGCGTACAAGACGCAGACGACCTTTTGGTTTTTTTTACTCATTTTGCTACCTATTGTTTAGTCCCTAGCTGTCGAGAGACAGATCCACACGCACGCTTGTCCTCAACGAAAATTCTATCCAGAGCGCAAAGCGGTAAGAACTCTTGATTGTTGTCGGCTATTCTACAGCGATTTTGCTCGTTGAAAAGCTAAGTGCCTATCCGAAAACTGATGTTGCCTGAAACGCGGGAAAACGGGGACAATTCGTGCTTTTCCAGCAAAGGAGTGCATGATGTCGGACGAAACGCGCAAACGGTATCCCAGTGATCTTACCGACGAACAATGGGAGTTGATCGAGGCCATGCTTCCCCGTTACCGGCCGAACAAGAAAGGCGGGCGTCCCCGAACGGTCGACATGCGACTGAGTCTTGTTTCGGCTTCCATGCCAGTTTTCAGGAGCCACGGATGGCTAAATTGAATGAAAAACAGCGGCGGTTTTGTCAGGAATATCTGGTCGACTGGAACGGTAAACAAGCCGCGATACGTGCCGGGTATTCCCCGCGTGCCGCTACCCAAACGGCGTCGCGGATGTTAACCCGCGCTAACGTCCAGGACGAGCTGCAATCGCTGAGCGCGGCGACGACTGACCGGCTGGGGGTCACGGCGGAACGGGTGGTCGCGGAGCTTGCGAGGATCGCCTTCTTCGACGTCCGCCAATTATACGGCGACGACGGCAACCTGAAACCAATCGGCGAAATCGACGACGACACGGCGGCGGGAATCGCCGGGCTGCAACCCCAGGTCATGTCGGCCAGAGTCATGCGCACCGAAGCGATGGGCCGCACGGGACGTCCAGAAAGGCAGCATGTTTCTGGGCAGACGTCCGGGTTGGGACCGAGCACACCGAGCGATTGTGGCGGTAATCCATTGATTTGCTCGCTCATCAATTCGCGAATCATACGGACGAAACGCGGATGTGTTCCGACAGTCCCGGCTCGTATCAACTGCAAGCCGCATGCGTTGGCGATGGCTTTGGCTTCATGGTCGAGGTCAAACAGGACTTCCACATGATCCGAAAGGAAACCGATCGGGATCACGACAACGTGCGTCCGTTCGTCCTGTCGGGAGAACTCACGGAGCCAATCACCGATGTCTGGTTCCAGCCAGGGCTGGCCCGGCGCTCCACTGCGGCTCTGGTATGCCAATGACCACGGCAAATCCCCCGACGCGATCGGCAACCAACGAGCATGCCTCGTGCAACTGCGCCGCGTATTGGCAGCCGTTCGCCATCGCAATCGGGATGCTGTGGGCTGTAAAAACAAGTTGGGTCTTAGCGAGGTGATGCCGCGAAACATCTGCGAGCGACTCTTGGACCCGATCGGCAACGGCCTCAATGAAGCCCGGATGATTGAAAAATGGTCGCAGTTTCACGACCGGCGGAGCAGCGGGACCAACCCCATGCGCGCGCGTTCGATGTCCTCGCGATACTGACGGCAGTCGGAATACGAGCTGAACGCCGAGGTGACGAAAGCCAGTGCTCGCTGTACGCCATCGTCGCGCATTTGGCGAATCGCGTCCGGGAGCAACGGATGCCAATTGCGGTTGCCCCAATAGATCGGCAGACGGCAACCATGTTCCGACAATTCCGCACTCAGTGCGGCGATGAGTTCGCGATTCTGCTGGTTGATCGGACTGGCACCACCGAAGTGGTAATAGTGTTCGGCAACTTCTGTCAGTCGCTCGCGGTGGACATTCTTGCCGCGAGTGACGTTTTCCAAAAACGGCATCACGTCTTCTCGGCATTCTGGACCGCCAAAAGACACCAGCAACAGTGCGTCAAATGTTTGGGACATAACAGTTCTCTTTATCAAAGAAGTCTTGTACCGAGTTCATCATCCGACTTCCGATCGGACTTTCGTCCGAACGATGCAGTTGCCAGGGTCGCCGAAACGAAGATCATGAGTTCAATCTCCAAATCGCAAAGTTCAGGATGACGGCGAATGACGTCCATGCCAGATACGGAGCCAGCATCAACGCGGCAGTGTTGGATTTGGCCTGAAATGCGAGGCAGGTGGCAACGATGGAGAGCCACAGCGCGACGATCTCGGCAAAAGCGAGTCCGGGGCGTTGCATTCCGAAGAAGAGAAACGACCAGAGCACGTTGAGCGCGATTTGAATGCCAAACCACGTCAACGCCGTTCGAGCGGCTCTCCATCCGTGGCCGCGCCATACGAGCCACGCGGCGACGGCCATCATCAAGAACAGCGCCGTCCAGACAGGGCCGAACAGCCAGTCGGGCGGATTCCAACTTGGTTTGGTCAGCGTTTGATACCAGCCGCCGACGGATGTTGATGTCGCCGCTGCTCCCAATCCAGCCGAGGCGAAGCAAACCGCGATGAAGCCAATCAAAACCATCACTTGTCGAAGCACGGTCGGTCGCCACGTCGTCGCAGGTTCGATTGATCGGCCAGCCGTGTTGGCGATTCCGCTCAACATGCCACCAAAGACAAATTCGTGGAGCGGATAGATCGTGTACCAATAGGCCAAACCGGTCAGGCCAACTGGATCGAAGACGGCCGTCTGTCGAATGCGCGAACCGCGGTTCGTCGGCTCGACTTCAAATTCGAGCCACGCCCGGCCGGGAAGATTCATCTCGGCGAGCAAACGCAGACGGCGATTCGGTTCCAACGATTCGACTCGCCAGCAATCGACGGGATCGCCGACTCGCAGTTCGACCGGGTCACGCCGACCGCGCCGCAAGCCGACTCCACCGACGAGCAAATCGAGCCAACCGCGCAGTCGCCACATCCAGTCGCCGTAGTACCAGCCTGTTTGGCCGCCGATCCGTTGAATCGGAGCGAATGCGGCTTCGACGGGAACACCGACCTCAAGTTCGCGAGAATCGACCAGCCGCGTTCCGAATCGGATTCCGCCCCAACGCTTCGGTCTGCCCGAAGAGCTGAGCGCGTCGGACCAGCGTGTGGCCGTGAGTTCGTGGTCTTCGTTGACGAGCGCTCGCGCGATGGCATCACGAACGCCGCGCGGCCGAATCGTGAATACGTCCGATGCGTGTGAGTTTGTGACGACGGTCGGATTCTTCAGGCTATCGACCAGCTTGCGGCCAACGCGGGCATACACCGGAGTCACCAATCCCAACCACAAGCTCGACAGACGCGGCGAGAGAAATGGGACCGAGATCATCCAGCGTTTCAACCCGCGCTGCCGCGCGTACTCTTGCATGATTTCGCCGTACGAGACTTGATCGGGACCGCCGATCTCAAAAATGTCGCTCGGCCCGTTGGGCAAATCCATCGCGGCCAATAGATAACTCAACAGGTCTTCAATCGCGATCGGTTGCGTAGGTGTCGAAACCCATTTCGGGCAAATCATGACCGGCAGCTTTTGGACCAGCGCACGAATCAACTCAAACGACAGACTGCCGGAACCGATCACGATCGACGCGCGAAACTCGATGACTTGCGCGCCCGACTCGCGCAAGATTTGTCCGACCTCTTGCCGGCTGCGCAGATGCTTGGAGAGTTGCTGCTGCTCCTCGCCCAAACCGCCGAGATAGACGATGCGCCGCACGCCGTTATGCCGGGCGGCCTCGGCAAAGTTGCGAGCGGCAATGCGATCTTCGTCCTCGAAGTCTTTGCCCGAGCCCATCGAATGCACCAGATAGAACGCCGTTTCAACGCCCGCGAGCGCCGTGTTCAGCGACTCCGGCTGCAACACATCCCCGGCGACGACTTCGGTCTGAGGACCGACGCGCGACTGCAAAAACTCCGGTCGCCGAGCCAAACAACGAACCTGACATCCGCGCTGTTCCA
>JBGTFW010000191.1:0-36866 GCA_041747075.1 Pirellulaceae bacterium | reverse complement strand
CGGCGCGCCGCCTCGATCGCCTGGCCGCGACGTCCGCCAAGGCGTTCCAGCGCCTGGTGCTGAACGTCAAGGTGCGATCCGTTGGTCCCGTACTTGCGAATGAGCACGCCCACCTTGGGAGTTGGCAGGGCACCCACGCTCAGCCAGTAATCGATCCGTTCCCCCTTGAGCAGGGCCCGCGCGTCGGTCTCCGGGACCATCGGGTCATACGTTCCCAGTTCCTCGATGACGCGTCCGTCGCGCGGTGTCCGCGAGTCCATCGCGCAAACGCGGAAAAACGGACGGTGCTTCTTGCCAAGTTTCTTAAGTCGAATTCTAACGGCCAAGTTGGTGACTCCGGTAATAGAGTTTGTATTTCAGTTGGAAGTGACATTGGTATTGCGTGGGTGCGTCCAGTTTAGCGATTTCTTTTCTCCCGTTTAAGCTGCCGCAGGCGTTTTTCGCGTTCCCTTTGGGCTTGTTTTCGTTCGCTCGCGGTCAACCGCTTGCCAGTCGATTTTTTCGATTTAGGGCCTCGTTTGGCGGGGTCGAGCATCATTTGCTTCATTTCCTCGACCGCTTCGAGGCTCTCGCGGCGGCCCTTGCCCGCCAGCCCCGTCAGCATGGGCTTCATCATATCATATTGCTTGATCAGTTCGTTGACCTGTTTCGCCTGGACCCCCGCACCCACGGCAATTCGCTGGCGGCGACTCACGTCGATGACCTTGGGCGAGCGGCGTTCGGCGGGAGTCATCGAGTCGATGATCGCCATCTGGCGACGGACTTCGACGCCCGCTTCCTCGCTGTTGAGCATTTCCTTGAACTCGCGGGGAACGCCCGGCATCAAGCCCATCATTCGCTGCATCAATCCCGGCTGGGCGATCTTCTGCATTTGACCGCGGAAATCATCGAGCGAGAACTCACCCTTGGACAGTTGTTTCTGGAGCCGCTCCTGCTCCTTCTCGTCCATGATCGTCTGCGCCTGGCGAGCCAGCTCGATAATGTCGCCGTGGCCGAGAATTCGACTGGCCATCCCTTCGGGGCGAAAGGGTTCGAGCGCGTCCATTTGCTCGCCCGTCCCGATAAACTTGATCGGCACGCCCGTCACGTGCTTGACCGACAGCAACGCACCACCCCGCGCGTCTCCGTCGAGCTTCGTCATGATCACGCCGTTCAGTTCCAGCGCTTCGTGGAACGCCGCGGCGCTGTTGACGGCGTCCTGACCGGTCATTCCATCGACGACCAGATAGACCTGGTCGGGATTGAGCTTGCGATCGATCGTCTTGAGTTGCTCCATCAACTCCTGATCGATGGCCAGTCGCCCGGCCGTGTCGAGGATCACGACCTTGCGGCCCTCCTCGCGCGCCTTGCGAAAGGCGTTCTCACAAACGGCGATCGGGTCGGTCGCACCGGTCTCGGAATAGACGGGCACATCGACTTGCCGCCCGATGACGTGCAGTTGCTCGATGGCGGCGGGACGTTGCAAGTCGGCGGCGACAAGCATCGGTGAAATGTTGCTCTGGCGGAGCATCACGGCAAGCTTGCCGCAGGTCGTCGTTTTCCCGGAGCCTTGCAAGCCGCACATCATGATGATCGTGATGTCCTTGCGCAAGTGCATCGACGCATCGACCGGGCCAAGCAACGCCACCAGCTCGTCGTGAACGATGGTGATCAACTGCTCGTGCGGCCGGAGCGCTCCGAGGACGCGTTCGCCCAGTGCCTTTTCGGAGACCCGCTCCATGAAGTGCTTGACGACTTCATAGCTGACGTCGGCTTCGAGAAGCGATTGCTCGACGATCTTGAGACCGTCGCGCATGTTCCCCTCGGTCAGCTTGCCCTTGCCGGACAGCGATTTGAAGGCCGAGCGAAGTCCGTCTTGCAGGCTCTCGAACACGGGGGAGACCCCAAAGGATTGAAACAAAAAACCGCCTGGAAGACGGTGCGAAAAAAGCGGCCGAATCAGGCATTTTATCGATCCGCTGCCGACTTGTAAACGCGTGTCGGGAGGCTCCCGGAGCAGGTCCTCAAATCACCCGGGGCGGCCGCTTCCAGCCGCGGCACCACGACTCGAGTGTTGAGTCCAATGCCGCTGGAAGCCGCAGTCATGTCAAAACGTCACCATCGGCTCCTCCCCGCTTCCCGCGTCATGGATGACTGGTATGGCCGTCGGCGGAACCGTTCCGTTACGCTGTACAGCCAATGGCCGCGGTGTAATCCGGAAAAACCAGCGATGCGTCCAATTCCCCCGCCCAATACGTCCGCTTCTCAAGATCGATTCATGTCCGAGTCAAGCGAATCCAATTCCGAAAGCATCGGTGACCTCCCGCCCGCCGAAGTCGTCAAGGGTGCCCCTCCCGGGCGACGCCCCAACCTGATTCGCCGGATGTACAACTGGGTGCTTCACTGGGCGGACACGCCATATGGGACCCCCGCCCTGTTCGCGATTTCGTTCGCCGAAAGCTCGATCTTTCCCGTGCCGCCTGACGTATTGCAAATTGCATTGTCCGCGTCACGGCCGCGGCGATCGTTTTTTTACGCGGCCGTCAGTGCCGTCGCTTCGGTGCTCGGCGGCATCGCCGGATGGTTGATCGGGTTCGCGTTCTGGTCCGCGCTCGAAGGTTTTTTTTATGATTACGTTCCTGGCGTGAACCCTGAAAATGTGAAATACGTTGGCGAACTCTATGAGCAACATGCGTTCGGGTCGATCTTTGCCGCCGCCTTCACGCCGATTCCCTTCAAGGTCTTTACGATCAGTGCCGGTGTCTTCCACGAACACGTTGCGCTTTCAACATTGATTCTTGCCTCCGCCCTGGGCCGCTCGGCCCGGTTTTTTCTTGTCGCGGCGGCGATCTGGTTTTTCGGACCCCAGGTCCGGACCTTTCTGGAGAAGCGTCTTGAGCTGGCGACGCTCGGCCTCTTCGCGCTGATGATCCTCGGGTTCGTGGCGGTCAAGTACCTGTTTTAGGAAGAGTGACGGATCGTGGGTCGAAGGGACTGCTCAGCGGATTTTGCCCCCTCACCCTGCCCTCTCCCCCACAAAGCCGGGGGAGAGGGTGCTGCAATCACTGTCGCTCGGCGATCAATCGATCGAGCTCGCTCCGAAGCTGGTTAAGGATTTTGTCGTAGGGCCACGCGCCGAGAGGTTCCGGGCCTCGCTTGAGATTCACGTAATTCGGACCGCACCACAGGCCAAGGTCCGCATCGTCCGTTTCACCTGGACCATTGACGCGGCATCCCATCACGGCAATCGTAATCGCGTGGTCGGCGGCATACCGCGTCATCTCGCGGACCTGCCGGGCCAACTGGACGAAGGCCTCGTTTTCCACCCGCGAACAACTCGGACAGGAAATGATATTCAGCCGGTTCGGATCAAACTCGACGACCGTACGGACTCGACCGTTGTAAATGTCGTCGATGATCTGGCGACCTGACTCGATCTCCAGCGGCTTCTCATCGTTGGGGACCGTCAGCGATACGCGAATCGTGTCGCCGATCCCGTATCCTATCAGTTGTTCAAAAGCCATCCTCGTCTTGATCACGCCGTCGGGCGGCATTCCCGCTTCGGTAACGCCCAGGTGGAGCGGCACATCCGGGCGTCGCGCGGCAAACCGCCGGTTGATCTCGATCACCTTTCGCGGGTCCGAGTCCTTGAGCGAGACGCAATATCGTATGTAGCCGAGCGAGTCGAGAAACTCACAATGCTCCCACGCACTTTCCAGCATTGGCGAAATGGAATCGGTCGGATCAAACATGTCTTTCTGGTCCGGATCAACGCTCCCGCAGTTGACGCCGATCCGAATGGCGCAATCGTGTTCGCCCGCCGTGTCGACGATCATGCGGACCTTTTCCCGCCAGTCCTTTTCGCGTTCGTGGTGATATAAATGACCGGGGTTGTAGCGAAGCTTGTCGACGTGCGGCGCACAGGCCAGCGCGAGACGCCAGTTTTCCTGCAAGTCCACCGACAGGTTCGCGGTCGTCTGGCGACGAATTTCGGCGACCGATTCGGCGTCCTTCGAACTGTCAACGGCAATTCGCACGATGTCGGCACCAGCACCTTCGAGCAAATGAACGAGCGCCACCGTCGCGTCGATGTCACGGGTTTTGGTCGCCGTCATCGACTGGACGGCGATCGGGTGGCTGTCGCCAATGGTGATCGTACCAATACGGACGGGGCGGGTCGGGTTGCGCTGGATGTTCACGGGTTGCGAAAACAAGTGACGGCGGTCAGGTTTGCGGATGGCGACAACGCGCGGTTCGGAGCGAATTCCCGACCGTCGCGTTTCCTGTTGATTGTGTTTGGGAAAGGGCAAGCAGGCAATGGCAACAACTGGCGAATCGAATCGGGCAGCCCACTATCAACCGCAATTCCACGTTGTTCTTCACCAACCGGAAATCCCTGGTAACACCGGTGCGGTGGGAAGGACGTGTCTGGCGCTGGAAGCGAAGCTCTGGCTGGTGCGTCCACTCGGATTTCGCGTCGACCAGCGCTCGCTCCGCCGTGCGGGACTCGATTACTGGCCGCTGCTCAACTGGAGCGTCGTCGACAGTTGGGACGAACTGTGCCGCGAGGCCGCGCGGGACGCCGGGTCGCCTCCACGATTCTGGATGTTCTCGCGCACCGCCACGCGAATTCATTCGGAAGCGGAATTTCGTCGAGGCGACTGGCTCGTCTTCGGGAGTGAAACGAGCGGTCTGCCGTCGTCGCTCATGGCCAACGCGAAGCGGAACTTGCGGATTCCGGTCTCCAGCCTGGTTCGCAGCCTGAATTTGTCCAGCGCCGTTGCGGTGGCTGGATACGAACTGGCCCGCCAACTCAACTCCACAATTGCCAGATGACGACCGTCGCTCCGAGCGGGACCAGCCACCACGCGAAATAATGCAGCTTGCCGGCCTCAACCCAGTCGACCAGCCAGCGCAATGCAACCAGTCCGACCGCGAACGCGATCAACGCCCCCATTCCGAGCAACCACAACGGCGTTTCGGCGCCTTGTTCCATGATCTTTTTCGCCTCGAGCAGTGACGCGCCGCTGATCGCCGGAATCGCCAGCAAGAATGAAAACGTCACCGCCTCTTGCCGCTTCAGACCCATCAGACATCCCGCCACAATGGTCGTACCGCTTCGGGAAATGCCAGGTAGCAGCGCAACGGCCTGAGCCACGCCAATGAACAAGACCCTTGGCCACGAGAGCCGGACGTAGTCGCGGTCGCCCGCCGGAATGAACCTCAGCGCCACGAGGATCAACGCCGTGACCGGCAGCATCCAGCCGGCCAGAAGCGGACTTTCCAGCAGTCCCTCGTGGTTTTTTTTCAACCAGAGACCGACGGCGGCCGCCGGAAGCGTCCCCAGCACCAGCAGCGGAACGACCCTCCGATCGACTCCCACGAGAGCAGCAATCCGCTGGCGATAAAAAACAAGAATCGCCAGCAGCGTACCGAAGTGCAATACAATGTTCAACTCCGAACTCTCGTGTTGCTGACCGAACAGCGCGGACAGTGCAACGATGTGCCCAGACGAGCTGATCGGCAAAAACTCGGCGATCCCCTGAACGATCGCGAGAACAATAATCTGCAAGGTTTCGGGAATTGCCATTAATCAGCCGGGAAAAAGCAAGGGAACGGGCACGCCGAAGGTGACTTTAGGAATTCCGCCGTTTGGCAACGGCAGCTACATACACCGTGTTCACCCTTTCGCCTTGCCGGACTATAATCGAGCACCGCCGTTGTCATGAAGTGGCTGTGGCTTCCGGCCGCAGCGAGGCACGAAACTGCGGCTGGAAGCCACGGTCACTTTAAGCGCGAACCAGTTTCAGTCAAAGCCTGGTGAAATCCGCGACGACTGCCCAGCCGAACCTCCGCCATTCGAACCCATGATTGCCGCCGCGCCGAGAACGATGTTCGAGAAAATCTGGGACCAGCACGTGGTGTACGACGAGCCGGGCCGCCAGGCGCTCCTGTACATCGACCTGCACCTGGTTCACGAGGTGACCAGTCCCCAGGCCTTCGAGGGTCTGCGCCTCGCGGGACGTCGCGTGCGTCGCGCGGACTTGACGGTCGCCACCCAGGACCACAATGTCCCTACCACTAACCGGCTGCTTCCGATCGCCGACCCCGTCTCCCGGCGGCAAGTCGAGACGCTGCGCGAAAACTGCCGTGAGTTTGGCATTCGACTTTACGATCTCGATAGCGTCAACCAGGGCATCGTCCACGTGATCGGCCCGGAACTTGGTCTGACGCGGCCTGGCATGACGATCGTCTGCGGCGACTCACACACTTCGACACACGGTGCGTTCGGTGCGCTGGCGTTCGGCATCGGTACCAGCGAAGTCGAACACGTACTGGCAACGCAAACGCTGCCCCAGTCCAAACCCATGACCTGCGAGTTGCGGATTGACGGAACCCTCGCGCGCGGCGTGACTTCCAAGGACCTCATTCTGTATCTCATCGGGCGGATCACGACATCGGGAGGAAGCGGATACGTCATCGAGTATCGCGGCTCGGCGATTGAGCAACTGACGATGGAACAGCGGATGACGATCTGCAACATGTCGATCGAGGCCGGCGCGCGAGCAGGTATGATCGCCCCGGACGAAACGACTTTCCAGTACCTTGAGGGAAAGCCCTTCGCGCCGGACGATTTCGACGGTGCGGTCGAACAGTGGAAGAGGCTGCCCACCGACGAGAGTGCCCGGTTTGACAGAAGCGAGGTTTTTCACGCCCGCGATATCGCGCCGCAAATTACGTGGGGAACGAATCCGGGACAAGTCGTTTCGGTCGACGGTACCGTCCCCGATCCCGCGGAGATGACTGACGAGCACAAGCGGAAATCCGCCGAGTCCGCGCTCGTCTATATGGACTTGCAGCCAGGTACGCGGATGACGGAGATTGCCATCGATCGCGTCTTTCTTGGTTCCTGCACCAATTCGCGCATCGAGGATTTGCGACTTGCCGCCGACGTCCTTCGGGGCAAGAAAATTGCCGCCGGTGTTTCAGCGATGGTCGTTCCAGGCAGCGGAGTCGTCAAGCAACAGGCCGAACACGAGGGACTTGACCAGCTATTTCGCGAAGCGGGTTTTGAATGGCGCGACGCCGGTTGCAGCATGTGCCTTGGCATGAATCCCGACCAGTTGTCGCCGGGAGAGCGATGCGCTTCGACCAGCAACCGCAATTTCGAAGGGCGACAGGGCAAGGGAGGGCGGACGCATCTCGTCTCGCCCGCGATGGCCGCCGCCGCGGCGATTGCCGGTCATTTCGTCGATATTCGCGACTGGAACTGAGCCATGCAGCCCTTCACGAAACACACGGGACTGGTCGTGGCGCTCGACCGATCGGACGTCGATACCGACCAGATCATTCCCAAGCAATTTCTCAAGCGAATTGAGCGCACCGGGTTTGGCCAGTACCTTTTTTTTGACTGGAGATTTCTCGCCGACGCGGTACCCAATCCCGAATTCGAGTTGAATCACAAAGAAAATTCGGGGGGCACCATTCTCGTTTCGCGTCGAAATTTTGGCAGTGGCTCAAGCCGGGAGCACGCCGTCTGGGCGCTGCTGGACTACGGGTTCCGCGTCGTCATCGCTGAGTCGTTCAGCGACATTTTTTACAACAATTGTTTCAAGAACGGCGTCCTGCCGATCGTTTTGCCACCAGCCGACGTCGAGCAGTTGCTGGAGCGAAAGAGACGGCGTCCCGCGCTGGAATTGACGGTTGATCTGGCGAGCCAGCGCGTTTCGGACACCGATTTCGTCGCGCAATTTGAAATTGATCCCATTCGCAAGGATACGTTGCTCCACGGCCTTGACGACATCGCGATGACGTTGCGGCACGAGGACAAGATCACGGCTTATGAAACGAGCCGTCAACCGACCCTCACGGGCGACCTCGTCTCACGGGCGACCTCGTAGGGCGACTGTAGGGCGAACTGCCAGTTCGCCGCGCCCGCATCCGTGCGAACTCGTAGGGCGAACTGGCAGTTCGCCCCACGTCATGCGAGCCTCGAACTAGCGGGTGCCCTGCGCGATCGCTGACCGGGCGTTACGGCTCGACACGATTTCCGCGCCCGCCGCGACCATTTCCGCCAGCGCTTCGCGCGAATCGCCCGGAATCAGGTCAATGCCCCGGCAGCCGTCCCGGACGACCGTCGTGAAAAAACCCAACTGGATGGCGTCCAGCACCGTGTATTTGACGCAATGATCAGTTGGCACGCCAAGAACAAACAAGTCGCTGACGCGTTGATCCTTGAGAAACTCGCCAAGTCCCGTCGAGTTTCCGTCTCCACTTTCGAAGAACGCACTTCGCGCGTCGATCGCGCGCCGCGCGCCGAGGCGGAAAACGTGCGTGAACCGGCTCGTATCGAGGTCTTCCGCGAACATCGCACCCTCACTGTCGCGCACACAATGCTCCGGGCAGAGCGTCTGGACGGATTCGGCCAGATGAATCGACTCGCCGGCATTTCGTCCGGGGTGTTGGGTGGCGAAACTGAGGTGATCGGGCGGATGCCAGACTTGCGTTGCGACGACCAGCGGAAACCGGTTCATCAGGCGATTAGCGACCGGGATAACTGTGTTCCCGTCGCGCACGGGCATCGCACCACCGGGCATAAAGTCGTTCTGGAGATTGACGAGAATCAGGGCTTTCATCGGTACAGCTCGAATGTTGTGCTGGTTTTCCGGGCGTCGCTCGCGAACCGGCACGAATCAAATGCAAATGATTTTCCGCAGCGCAGTTTAGCGGTTTTTTCGCAAAACGCCAGTAGCCAGCCGCGGGTCCCGGTCGCCTCCTGTGGAATTCGCGATTGACGATGCCGAATTCCCACTACTCGTCAGGCAAGTTCATGAACTTGCAATTCTCCGTCGAACCCCGATGATGTTGAATAACGCGGCTGATTCGATCCAGACTTTTTCGTTATTCAATGCGGTCCTTCGATGGTTTTCTCACACAACGCATTCGGCGATTTTGTGAAAGTCGCCTTGTTTACTTTGTCGTTTTTCATCATGGGGCAGCCTGCCGGCGGACAGGAACCGCCCGGTTCGGCTGATCCGGAATCCGTCGAGGAGGAAGCCGATCCGCTACGCGTCGACGAATCAACGGGCGGCGAATTGTTTCAGGCCGTGCGCGAGCGGATCGCCGAAGGTGAAATTCGCGACGCCGCGGCGTTAATTGAAACGGCGCTCGCCGAAACGTCGGACGAATCGGAACTTGAAGACGTGTTCCAGTCCCGTCGTCTGGTTGCGTCGGCCTTTTTGCGGATTAACAACCCGCGCGACGCGTACGATCAGGTTCGCAAGCTTGTGAAGCTGCAAGCGGAAACGATCGACGAAGCGGTTTCGCGCGAACACATTGTCGTGGCACTGGCGGCGCTCGTTCAACTCTCCGGACGCATCAAGCGAACGGAGGAAGCGAGAGCGACACTGGACGAGGCGATCACGGCGCTCGAATCGGCGGCGGCCAGTGGCGATTCGCTTGAAACCCGTGAGGAACTGGCCAACGCGCGGATTGTCAAGTCGCGCTTGCTGGCCGCCATGAAAGAAACCGACGCGTCGCGGCAAATTCTTCAGTCGGAATTTGACGAACTGCGGGACTTGAGGGAATCGCAACCCGACAGCGAACTGGCGCTGGCGATGTACCTGCGCGCCACGGCAAACCTCATGACGCAAACAACGGACAAGGAAGAACGCAGCAAGCTTTACGACCAGCACCAGGAAATTCTCCGGGAACGCCTTGCGGAACAGCCGGAAAACCTGAGCTACGCCGTCCAGTTCCTGAACGTCGCCCGCTTTCGACTCCGTGAAGAGTTGCTCACCGATCCCGATCTGTCGCAGTCCATCATCGATGATGCGCGCCAGGTGGCCCGACAGGTCGTTGAAGCCGACCCGTCGTCGCTCCAGGCGCTAGAGGGGCAACTTGCGGGACTCGAGCAGGTGGAACAGATCGTTAAGGGACAAAAACTCATTCGTGAACTCATTGGCACCGAAGCCAAACCGCTGGAGGCGGTCGCGTGGGTCAACGGTGAGCCGGTGAGCGACGAGGATCGCGCCGGGTCGGTCGTGCTTCTCGATTTCTGGGCGGCGTGGAGTCCACCGTCGATCGCGGCGATGCAAAAGTACCGCGAATTGAGTGAAAAGTACGCCGACAAGGGATTAAAGATTGTCGGTGTGACGCGGTACTTCAATATCGAGTGGGACTTTGATGCACGGTCGCCGCGGCGGGGGAGCGAACAAGTCACTCCGGAAGCCGAAAACGAGGCGCTCGCACTGTTCCTGGAGAAACAGCAGGTGACCTGGCCCTCGATGGTGATCGCCAACGCCGACGCGTTGTTCGACGACTATGCCCTGACCGGTCTGCCTCATTCCGTGCTCATCGACCGCGAGGGAAAAATCCAGATGATCAATGTCGGTGCCTCGACGGAGACACTGGCGCGTCTGGAGGAAAAAATCCGCGAACTTTTGGGGCTGAAGGACGAATGAGAGTTGGGTGATCTACCAGGAAGAACGTCGTGGTAAGCCATCCAATCAGGGAGATTCGAGCAGCTTTGTCATCCGCGGAAATGGCTGGATGGAGCGTCAAAAAGAGTGGACCGCGTGCCCATGCGTGGGGTACAATACGATGTGGGTGCGGGCACCAAAAGTGCTGGATGGCGATCTATTCGACGCCGCGAAACCCTCAGAACCACGCCAGGCAAATATTACGGAAGGTCGCGGCGTGCCCCGGTTCGGAATAACAGACCGAGTTACAAAATGACAGAGTACCGATTCCGGGTTGTGATCAGTCATCAAGTAATCGGCGATCAAGAGATTCTGGACCTTGCAGATCAACTGGCATCGGCAGGATGCGATGACGGGAATCTGGCCGGGCATGAGGAGGGGATTGAGATTGTCTTCGATCGAGAAGCTGCGTCACGCGATGATGCGATGCGAACGGCGATTGCGCAAATCGAACAATGCAGCCTGGTGGTAAAGCGAGTGGAACTCGACCGGGAAGCGCTTGCCGTATGATCCCCGGGTTTTTCCCGGGCGGAGAGAGACCGTTGCTCTCCGCCAGCTACCGTGTATCAAAGCGGCCCGAGGAACGCCAGCGCCACGTTGACGTAGATCAGAATCCCCACAATGTCGATGATCCCCGCGACAAACGGGCTGCTCATCAGGGCGGGGTCCCACCCGATCCGCTCGAATACCAGCGGCAGCGATGCGCCGGTCATCGTTCCCGCGATGACAACGAGTAATAACGTCACCGGAACGACCAGGGGCGCAAGGAAGCTGTTTCCAGAATCTTCCGGAATAAAAATGAGGGAGACAATGAAGCCAAGGGTTGCCAGCCCCCCACCGAGGACGAGACCCATGGCCAGCTCGCGCGTCGCGATCCGCGACCAGTCCGCCAGCGTGACATGCCCGCGCGAAAGGGCCGTGATGATGAGCGTCGCCGACTGGCTTCCCGAATTGCCGCCGCTGCTGATGACCAGCGGGATGAAGGGCACGAGCCAGACCCATTTCTGGAATGGTGCTTCGTAGCGTTCCAGCGCAAAGGCGGTGAGCAAGGCAAAGAAAAAGAGCAGTCCCAGCCAGATTCCGCGCTTCCAGCTCAACGTCAGTATCGGCGTCCTCAAGTACGTTTCATCCAACGGCTCGACGCCCGCGATCCGGTGCGCGTCGGCGGTTGCTTCCTCATGCAAGACGTCGATAACGTCGTCGTGGGTAATGATGCCGAGCATCCGGTTTTGCTGGTCGACGACCGGGATCGCCAGCAAATCGAGCCTTGCCACCTTGTCCGCGACATCTTCCTGATCGTCCATTGGGCCGACGGCCAGCACGTTGCGGTCCATGATTTCAGAAAGGACCGTTTCCGGGCGTTTGATCATCGAAAGCATCTGCCGCGCGGTGACGACTCCACGGAGATGGTCGTCGTCGTCGACGATGTAAAGGTAGTAGATCGTTTCAGCCTGATCGGCGACCTTTCCCAATTGGTCGAGTGCCTGGCGGATGGTCAGCGTTTCGGGCAAGCGGACGACTTCGGCCGTCATTACGGCACCGGCGGTCCCCTCCGGGTACTGGCTGAGGCGAAGAAAATCACGTCGCTCGCTGACCGGAAGAAGTTGCAACAGGTCATTGAGGAACGGCTCGTCGAGTTCACTAAGCAAGTCAACGCGATCGTCACCCGCCATTGCGGCAACGAGTTCAGCCACTTCCGCGCGGTCCTGCGTTTGCAGCGCGGCGAGCTTGTGATCGATGTCAAAATAGTGAAAAATCTCCACGCGAACGCCCGGTTCGGCGTATTGCAGGACCTGCCACGATTCCTCACCGGTGAGTCCTTCCATGAATTCGGCGGTGCTGGCGGGGTGTAGGGCGTTGCAAAATTCGGCAAGCTCCGCGGCGTTTCCGGAAGCAAGCATCTCGCGAATTTCAGGGAGAAGGAGAGTGTTGGGCATGGGCTTTCCGCCAGTCGCGCGTGAACCATTTCGTTTGGAATCCCGATCTTAACGGGAATTCCCGAAACGCGGGATGCGAGACTAACGGGCAACGGGTAATCGGTCACACTCCCCCCCGCGCGCCCTTGTGCAATTCAATTTGTAACGACAAACTTGTTTCACCCAGGCCAACAACCGTATCCCGTCGCAGGGCTGCCGCTCCCCCCGGAAATTGATGGATTTTTATGGAATTGACGGCGTTACCGCTGGCGGAACTGGAAATTCTGTGGGGGCAAACGATCGGGACACGGGACATCGTCGTCGTGATCCTGCTCGTGCTCCTCGAGGGGATGCTTTCGATCGACAACGCCCTGGTGCTGGGGCTGCTGGCGAAACGTCTGCCCGCGCACCAGCGCTCGCGTGCATTGACCTATGGCCTGGTCGGGGCGTTTGTATTCCGGTTGATTGCAATTGCGGCCGCGACGTTCCTCCTCCAATGGACGTTTGCCAAATTCCTTGGCGGTGCCTACCTGGTCTACATTGCCGGCAAGCACCTGTTTTTCGACTCGCGCGACCCCCGACCTGAGAAAGTTGTCCTCAATGACCAGGGGGAACCGGTGCTGGTCGACGCCATCACTGGCGAGCCGCTTTCTCCGTCGCGCGAGGACCTGGAAATCAGCGAACGCGCGCCGTTTGATGTCAACGTCGGCCGTGCGAGGGACGCGACAACCGCACAGGTTGAAACGCGGGACTCGATTCGCCGCTTCTGGTGGACGGTCTTCGTCATTGAGATGACCGATATTGCATTCGCGGTCGATTCCATCGTGGCCGCGATCGGGATTGTCGGCACACCACCCGGCGGCTTGCCGAAGGACGCCGTTCATCCCAAGCTGTGGGTAATCATTCTCGGTGGATTTCTCGGCGTCGTGATGATGCGATTCGCGGCGTTTTTGTTTATCCGGATGCTCGACCGCTTTCCACGCTTTGAAGTCGCGGCCTATGTACTGGTGATCGCCATTGGATTGAAGTTGTTACTCGATTGGGGTTTCAACAGCGACTGGTCAGGGTGGGGGTGGACCGGCAACGAGATGTGGGCGGAACATTACGTGGCGTGGCTCGATGCGTACTGGCCCCTCAAGTTGCCGCCGGAAAGTCTGAGCGAACCTCATTTGCTGGACTTTCACGATTTGCGTCGTCCCGAATGCATGCTTTTCTGGTTATCGATGGTGGGTACCTTCTGTTTCGGGTTCATCGGGAAAAAGGAGAATGCCCCGCGCGATTGAACCTGTTTGCGGCAGCGGCTTCAGGAGTTGCTCACAACACCGAAATCGGGAACGACCCTCTGCGCCTTCCCGACTCCGTGTCTCTGCGTTCCATTCCTTCGGAAAAACCGAAATGATTGCTGAGCGTGTTGACCTGTTCGCACGTGACCTCGAAAGGCTGCACGCGACCATCGAACCCAAAAAAGCTGTGTCGCCGCTTCGCGGCTTCGCGAATGGGGCGATCGGGTCCATGAGGTTTCGTCTGCCTCCGGCAGACTCCACCTCATGCTTTAGGCTTTCGTGGCTTCGCCACTGCGCCAGACATACGCTTCCACCCTCACCGATGGAAAATCCGTCAAATGGGTGTTGCGTTTCTGCAAGGATTTCCTACGATTCAGGGTGTTGTCGCCGATCAATCGGGATGGGTGGACCGGGCTGCAATTGACCGAATTGCACGCATCCGGTAACGTTTCAGGTGTGGCCAAAATTTTTTTGCCGGACTCTGTGAAAATTTTCACGAGGATTGTAAACGGTTTCCCGATAAAGGCTTAGCTGGATTGCGTGACATGATCGCCATCGCCAAAGTTGACGTTGATCTGAGTCGGCATTTGACCGTTATCCGCTGAATACCTTCCATGGCTCATGTCATCAAACGCGGACTGGATGTGCCCATCGCGGGAGTCCCTGTTCAATCGATCGTCAACGGCCCCCCGGTTCATTCGGTTGCGCTGCTTGGTGACGACTTCGTCGGGATGCGGCCGCGGATGCTTGTCGGACCCGGCGATCGCGTCCGCGCGGGCCAACCGGTCTTTGAAGACAAGAAAACGCCCGGCGTGATTTATACCGCTCCCGCGTCCGGCATCGTCGCGTCGGTCAATCGCGGCGACAAGCGAAAATTCCAGTCGTTCGTCATTACCGTCGAAGGGGATGACGCCGACTCGTTTGCCACTTACGACGCCTTGAACAACGTCTCGAACGAACAAGCGCGCGAGTTGTTGATTCGATCAGGCGAATGGACGGCGTTGCGAACGCGACCCTTCAGCCGCGTGCCCGGCGTGGAAGCGACCGCCAGTTCGATCTTTGTCACCGCGATGGACTCCAATCCGCTCGCCGCGGAACCCGAGTTGATCATCGCCAATCACAAGGACGCATTCGTTCACGGCTTGAAGGTTCTTACGCGGATCAACAACGGACCCGTGTATGTTTGCACGCGCCAGGATTCGCGCGTGCCAGGCGGCGAGATCACGGGCGTCCAGATCGAGACATTTACCGGCCCGCATCCGTCGGGACTGGCCGGCACGCACATTCACTATATTGATCCGGTATCGATTAAACATGTTGTGTGGACAATCGGTTACCAGGACGTGATCGCCTGGGGTTACCTGTTTCTGAAGGGAAGGCTCCATACCGAACGCGTCGTTTCGGTGGGAGGGCCGGTCGTCGCCAAACCGCAACTTTACCGAACACGGCGCGGTGCCCGGCTGGGGGACTTGCTGGCTGGAAACGTGACGAGTCCCACGGCACGCGTCGTCAGCGGATCGATCCTTTGCGGGCGAACGGCCGTCGCTCCAGTCGATTTCCTTGGCCGGTACGACGTTCAGGTTTCGGTCCTTGAGGAGGGCGTCGAGCGTGAGTTTCTTGGCTGGCAGAAACCGGGGGCGAACAAGTTCTCGGTGACGCGAACGTACCTCGGATCGCTGATTCGCGGAAAACGCTTTAACATGACGACCAACCTCAACGGCAGCAAACGGGCGATGGTCCCGATCGGAACCTACGAGCGGGTGATGCCGCTGGACGTGTTGCCGACGCAACTCCTTCGGGCGCTGATCACCGACGATACGGACAACGCGATAAAACTCGGTTGTCTCGAGTTGCACGAGGAAGACCTTGGGCTGTGTACGTTTGTCTGTCCGGGCAAGTACGAATACGGGCGGATACTCCGCGCGAACCTGACCCGCATTGAAAAAGAGGGATAACCGCCCGATGTTGCGAAAATTGCTGGACAGGATCGAGCCGCACTTTCACAAGGGGGGCAGGCTCGAAAAGCTCTACCCGCTGTACGAGGCACAGGACACGTTTCTCTTTTCACCGGGCGAAGTGACTCGCGGCGGCACGCACGTCCGCGACGCGATCGACACCAAGCGGATGATGAGCATGGTGATCGTGGCGCTGCTCCCATGCATCCTCATGGCGCTGTACAACACCGGCTACCAGGCGAACAAGATCATCGAGCAGGCTTACGTCGTCAGCGAGGGAGAAACTCCCGACCTGACGGGTTGGCGCTACGCTGTGATGGATTTCTGCGGCGTCGATTACGACAAGGCCGGCGACTTTTACGAGAATTTCACCGGTTTGAATGTTCCCCGCATTTTCCAGTGCATGTTTCACGGCGCGTTGTTCTTCATCCCGATGTACCTGGTGACAATGATCGTGGGCGGGCATTGCGAACTGATCTTCAGCGTGATTCGCAAGCACGAAATCAACGAAGGTTTTCTCGTTACGGGAATGCTCTTTCCTCTCACGCTTCCGCCGGAAACGCCGTTGTGGCAAGTCGCCCTGGGGATTGCCTTTGGCGTCGTCGTTGGCAAGGAAGTCTTTGGCGGCACTGGCAAGAACTTTCTCAACCCGGCCCTCACGGCGAGGGCGTTCCTGTATTTCTCCTACGCCCCGGAAATGAGCGGCAACCAGGTGTGGACAGGCGTCGACGGCTACAGCGGAGCGACGGTCCTCGGTGCAATGGCCGACGCGCCCGACGGTTCGACGATCGACAGCGTGGCGGCGGGCTTGCACGGGACCGCCAACGGAACCGACGTGGTCGCCGGAAGCTTTACCTGGTGGGACGCCTTCTTTGGGAACATGCACGGATCAATCGGCGAGACGTCGACGCTCTGCTGCTTGCTGGGAGCCATCATCCTCATCGCGACTCGCATTGGATCGTGGCGGATCATGGCCGGCGTGGTCCTCGGGATGACGTTCCTTTCCAGTCTCTTCTGGCTGGCACCGACGGAAAAGGCCATTTACGACATCACTCCGTGGTGGCATCTGGTGATCGGCGGGTTTGCCTTTGGAACGGTTTTCATGGCGACCGACCCGGTTTCCGCTTCAATGACGGAAACGGGCAAGTGGGTCTACGGATTCCTGATTGGAGTCGTCACGGTAATGGTTCGCTGCATGAACATCGGTTTCGCCGAAGGGATCATGCTGGCGATTCTCTTCGGGAACGTTTTTGCGCCGACGATTGACTACTGTGTTGTCCAGTTGAACATCAAACGAAGGTTGGCCCGCCATGGTGGATGAGAACAAACAACCTGATTTGAAGCAACCGCCTCCTGCCAGGTTCAACCGGGACAGCATTGCCAATACGCTGTTTGTGGCCTCCGTGTTGTGCCTCGTCTGCGCGACGCTGGTTTCGGCGGCAGCGGTCTTTCTCAAGCCCTGGCAGGAAGCGAACAAGCTGCGTGACCGAAAGAAAAACATTCTCGCCGCCGCCGGATTGCTCGAACCGGGGACCGAAGTCAACGAATTGTTCGAGCAGCGAATCATTGACCGCATCATCGATCTTGAGACGGGCGAGGACGTGACCGACACGTACGATCAACCGGCTCTTTACGACCAGATTGACGTGGCGGAATCGAACAACGAGGAAGCGAGCACGAAACTGGCGGAGGATCCGGCAACGATCAAGCGACGCGAGAACCATTCGCACGTCTACGTTGTCAAGTCGAGCGCGACGGATGAGACTCCCGCCCTGTACGTTTTTCCGATACGCGGCAAGGGACTTTGGTCGATCCTCAAGGGCTATCTCGCTCTCGATGCCGATTTGCAAACGATCCGCGGCATCACGTATTACGAACATGGCGAGACGCCGGGACTGGGGGGCGAAGTCGACAACCAGAACTGGAAGGATCACTGGAAGGGCAAATTGCTTTTTGACGAAGCGGGGGATGTGAAAATCCGTCTTGTCAAGTCGGGGTGGGAGGCAAGCCCTTACACCATCGACGCCCTTTCCGGTGCGACGATCACATCTCGCGGAGTCGAAAAGATGCTGGAGTTCTGGATGGGCGAAAAGGGCTTTCAGCCGTACCTCGAAAGACTGAGAGAATCCGGCGGTGCGAAAATCGCGCTGGCGGCGGGAGTCAACCATGGCCAAAAATGAAACCAGAGACGTCCTCTTTAACCCCGTCTTTCATAACAACCCGATTGCGCTTCAGGTGCTTGGCATCTGTTCGGCGCTGGCCGTGACGACGAGGCTCGACAAGTCGCTGGTCATGGCCGTCGCGGTGACGCTGGTGACGGGATTCAGCAGCGCGGCGATCGCCGCCATTCGCGACCGGATTCCCAACAGCATCCGCATTATCGTGCAAATGACAGTGATTGCCTCGCTCGTCATTCTCGTCGATCAGGTCCTCAAGGCCTTTGCGTTTGAGCTGAGCAAGGAGCTGTCGGTCTTTGTCGGCCTGATCATTACCAATTGCATCGTGATGGGGCGGGCCGAGGGGTTCGCCATGCAAAACAACGTTCGCAACAGCTTCCTCGACGGCATTGGAAACGGTCTGGGCTACAGCCTGATTCTGCTGATCGTCGGGTTTTTCCGCGAGCTGTTTGGATCCGGAAAATTCTTTGGCCTCGAGATTCTGAAGGTCTGGAATCCGTCGGCGTCCGAGGGGTGGTATACACCCAACGGATTGATGCTGTTGCCGCCAAGTGCATTTTTTATCATCGGCGTGTTTATCTGGATTTTGCGCACGCGATACCCCGATCAAATCGAAAAAGTGGAGTGACGGACCGTGGACCATTATATCAACTTGTTCCTCCGTTCGGCGTTTGTGGAAAACCTTGCCCTGGTTTATTTCCTTGGCATGTGTACCTTTCTCGCCGTCTCGAAGAGCGTGAAGACGGCCTTCAGCCTTGGCCTGGCGGTGATCGCGGTCCAGGGGATCACGGTGCCGCTCAACAACCTGCTCTACATGCTTTTTCTCAAGAAGGGATCGGTCTTTCTCGCCAGCTATGATCTGGAGTTCCTTGGCCTGATCAGCTACATCGGCGTCATCGCGGCGGCGGTGCAGATTCTTGAAATGACGCTCGACCGGTTCTTCCCGGCGCTCTACAACTCGCTTGGAATTTTTCTTCCGCTGATCACCGTCAACTGCGCGATTCTCGGCGGAACGCTTTTCATGGTTCAGAACAAGTACGACTTTGTGGAAAGCGTTGTTTACGGCGTCGGTTCGGGATTTGGCTGGGCGGTCGCGATCGTCGTTCTCGCCGGTATTCGCGAAAAGCTCCGTTACAGCGACGTTCCTGCGGGCTTGCGCGGACTTGGAATCACTTTCATTACGGTCGGCCTGATCGCACTGGCGTTCATGGCGTTTAACGGGATTTAGTGCCGCGAGCGAAACGCGTTCCGCGAGGTTTTTTTCATGGAATCAATTCAGGTCATTCTGCTCGGCGTCACGATGTTTACCGTGATCGTGCTCGGACTCGTCGGCGTGATTATCGCCGCCAAGAGACAGCTCATTCCGGAAGGCGACGTCCGCATCACGATCAACGACCAGAAGGAAATCACCGTCCCGCGCGGCGGCAAGCTGATGGGGGCGCTGGCGTCCGAGGGGATTTTCGTTTCCTCGGCGTGCGGCGGCGGCGGGACTTGTGCCCAATGCAAGGTCAACATCCTTGCCGGCGGCGGCGACATCCTCGAAACCGAAAAGGATCATATCACCAAGAAGGAAGCGCGCGAGGGCTGTCGACTTTCCTGCCAGGTCGCCGTCAAGCAGGACATGCGCGTCGAGGTCCCCCACGAGGCGTTTGAAACGAAAAAGTGGGTTTGCACTGTCCGCTCCAACGAGAACGTCGCGACTTTCATCAAGGAACTGGTGCTCGAACTCCCCCCTGGCGAGGACGTCGATTTCCGGGCCGGTGGCTACATCCAGATCGAAGTCCCGCCCCACGTCCTGGAATACAAGGACTTTGAAATCGAGGACCGCTTCCGCGAGGACTGGGACAAATACAACGTGTGGCAATTCCGTTCGGTCGTCGACGAGGAAGTCGTCCGCGCCTACTCGATGGCTAACTATCCGGGCGAAAAGGGAATCATCATGCTCAACGTCCGCGTCGCCAGTCCGCCGCCGCGTGTACCCGATGCCCCTCCCGGCAAGGTTTCTTCATACATTTTTAATCTCAAGCCGGGCGACAAGGTGACGATCTCGGGT
Organism: Pirellulaceae bacterium; assembly: GCA_041747075.1. Lineage (GTDB taxonomy): Bacteria > Planctomycetota > Planctomycetia > Pirellulales > Pirellulaceae > CAJQPP01. The sequence continues at coordinate 17,022 of JBGTFW010000191.1, read as the reverse complement.
CCCTACGGCGAGTTTTTTATCAAGGAGAGCGACGCCGAGATGGTTTACATTGGCGGCGGCGCGGGAATGGCACCGCTGCGCAGTCACATCTTTGAGCTGTTCAAGAACCTCAAGACCGGCCGCAAGGTCACGTATTGGTACGGCGGTCGAAGTCTTCGCGAGTTGTTCTATATCGATCACTTTCGCGCGATCGAGAAGGATTTTCCGAACTTCAAGTTCCATATCGCGTTGTCCGAACCGCTGCCGGAAGACAATTGGGATGGATACGTCGGGTTCGTTCACCAGGTGCTGCTGGACGAATATCTGAGCAAGCACGAGGCACCCGAGGAAATTGAGTACTATATTTGCGGGCCGCCGATGATGAATCAGGCGGTCTTCAAGATGCTCGACGATCTCGGCGTCGAGCCCGAGAACATTGCCTACGACGATTTCGGCGGCTAGATGAACAGCGCCATGTTCGACGTAGCCACGCTTGCCAAAGCGTGGATATTCATTCATTAGCGAAACGGAATTCCCGCCGTTTGGCAACGGCAGCTGATTTTATTGAACAGCATGATTCTCCTTCAAAATCTCCAAAAACCGGAACGAACACCACATTTGCCTGTTCTACGATCACTTTTCCGCTTTTCGTCGCCGATTGCAGCTTTTATTGCCGCATTCCTTGCAAACGCGGCCGCCAGTGCGCAACCAACCCGGCCCGTCACGCTCAGCGGCACAACGATGGGACCCATCGAGTGGAATGTGACGGCGTACCTTGGCGTTTCTGGTGAAGAACAAATCCGCGGGGGAATTGAATTCGCCCTCCGGCAAGTCGACGAGCGCATGTCGACCTACAAGCCCGACTCGGAGGTCTCGCGTTTCAACGAGACAACTTCGACCGACTGGTTCGACATCTCGCGGGAAACAGCGACCGTTGTCGCGCGGGCGCTTGAAATCAGCCAGGCATCCGATGGAGCGTTCGACGTGACGGTCGCACCGCTGGTGAAACTATGGAATTTCGGGCCGAATAAGGGCGACTTTGCCCTCCCCAAGGACGAAATGATTGCTCGTGTTGTCGAATCAATCGGTTATCGCAACTTGACCGTACGGCTTGATCCGCCCTCACTGCGCAAGGACTTGCCTCCGTTGCAAATTGACTTGTCGGCGATTGCCAAGGGCTATGCGGTTGACCAGGTCGCGCAGAGTCTCGACGAAATGGCGGTCGACAGCTATCTCGTCGAAGTCGGAGGTGAAGTCCGCGCACGGGGCTTCAAATCTGACGGTCAGCCGTGGACCATTGGCATCGAACGACCTGTCCCGAACGAACGCACCGTGCTGGGAACCGTTGAGCTGCGTGATGAAGCGCTTGCGAGCAGCGGGGATTACCGCAATTTCCTTGAAGTGAATGGACGGCGATACTCGCACACGATCGATCCGCGCACGGGCCACCCGGTTCAGCAGGGACCGTCGGCGGTCAGCGTGATCGCCGGCGACTGCATGACTGCCGACGCGGTCGCAACCGCGGTAATGGTACTGGGCCGGACAAGGGGACTGGAACTCGGACGGCGTCTGGGACTGCAGGTCTTGGTGATTGAAGCGACGGGGGAGGGCGGTCGATTCGCGACGTTTGGCACGGAGGGCTTTCCACTGACGCGAATTGAAAATGACCCGCGGCGGCGCGAGAGCGGTGCGCAGTCAATCTTCCGGATGATCGCCGTGGCCAGCGTTTTCTTTGCGCTTGCAATCCTCGCGATGGGCGTTGGATTGTTCTTTGGCCGTCAGCGATTGCGTGGATCGTGTGGTGGAATCGCCGCTCTGGACGACCCCGACGCGGACCCGACCTGTTCGATCTGCAGCGTCTCGGGCAAGGAATGCCGGGAACTAAAAAAGGCGATCCGCCAGCGTCACAAGTAGCACGAATCGTGCAACTTGGCGAAACCCGAACTGGCAGTTCGTGCTACAATTAGCCCGTAGGTCGCGTTTTTTTTCCGGAATTTTGCCAGGATGGACGATTCCCTGGCGAATTCCCATCAGATATCATCGTGATATCATGCCGATATCACCTGTCGGCACGCACTGCCCGCCAGTTTCCTGGGAGACTACCACGTCATGATCAATGAAAAGCCCTTCCACACAATCGTCGAGAAACCGTATCAGGCCTTCAGCGGCTGGATATTTCTGGTCATTTTCTTTGTGTTGATGTTCGGCGGACCTGCCTTTTTGATTCATCATGGAATCATGCTTGAGGGCGTGCCTCCCGCCTGGAAAATAATTTTACCTGCCCTCGCGGAAATCGTTGGCTTCATTGGGCTGTTTGGTTTCATGGCCGTTACGCCCAATGACTCGCGCGTCCTCCTGCTCTTCGGAAACTACAGGGGAACCGTCAAGGACTCCGGATTCTTTTGGGTGAATCCCTTTTTTTCCAAAAAGAAGGTCTCGCTCCGTATCCGCAACTTTGAGACGGGTTCTCTGATGAGGTCGGAGGTCAAGGACGCCATGGGGAAGGTTCTCGAGAGCAAGGGGCACACGGCGGGGCGTCCCTCGAAAGTCAATGACCGGGACGGGAACCCGATCGATATTTCGGCCGTTGTGGTCTGGAAGGTTGTCGACACGGCCGAGGCGCTCTTTGAGGTCGACGACTACGAGGACTACGTCCGCGTTCAAAGCGAGGCGGCATTACGAATACTCGCGTCACGTCACCCCTACGACAGCGAGGATCATGAAGTGTCGCTTCGCGGCAGCACCGTGGAGATTTCCGATCAGCTTCAGCACGATATCCAGGAGCGGCTGCACAAGGCGGGTGTCAACGTCATCGAAGCGCGAATCAGTCACCTTGCGTATGCCCAGGAAATCGCGGCGGCCATGCTCCAGCGTCAACAGGCGTCGGCGGTTGTGGCGGCGCGGACGCGCATCGTGGCGGGTGCCGTTGGCATGGTCCAACTGGCGCTGGAGCAGCTTTCGAGCGAAGGCATTGTCGAGTTGGACGACGAGCGCCGCGCGGCGATGGTTTCCAACCTGATGGTCGTGTTGTGCAGCGACCGGCACACGCAGCCGGTCATCAACACCGGCACCTTGTATTGATGTTGAACCTGACGTCCCGCCTGGCACGCGGGACATGCCACCAGATAGCGAGGCGGCGCGTTGCCGACACGAAACTCCTTTTTGCTCCGCATTGATCCGAAGTTGCTCGCGGCCCTCCGCCGCTGGGCCGATGACGACCTGCGCAGCGTCAACGGCCAGCTCGAATTCATCCTCCGCCGCGCGCTAAAAGACGCCGGGCGATTACCGGACAATCGTGAGCCACAAGGAAAATCGCAGCGGTCCCGTTCCACGAAAAGCCCAAAGCCCGGCGATTCGACGTAGCCACACTTGCCAAAGCGTGGATATTCATTGGCAAAGCGGAATTTCCGCCGTCTGTAATTTCCGCCGTCTGGCGACGGCAGCTACAACACCGAATCAACGATCCGGCTGGCCATCATCGTCCTTGCCGCTTGCGCTTCCGAGCGCGTCCTTCAAATCGGGTTGCTCGCGACGAATCTGCTGGGTATCAAAATCCGCGGGCTTCTCGAAGTCCTGGTTTTCCTCAAGCGTCGCAAGGTCAACGCGATCGACCGGAACGCCTTGTTCGGGAACTTCCCCGCCGGCGGTCCACACAATCGAGTTCAGCACGAGGCGACGGAAATTCCGGTTCGCCCAGTTCCAGTGAAAGTGGCCGCCCGTAAATCCGAAACCGCGCCCGCCCTCATTGCGCTCGACGGCCCACGCAACCGTTTGCGGCTCGCCATTTTCGACGGACAGCCGGACATACGGATTGCCGCTGTGGGAACCGTCGGGGCGATCCATCGTGGATTCGGGGGCGACGGCGGAAAGGATCGGGACAAGACCCTCGCCCTCCGGCAGGAATCGCATGTGAAAGTACCACTCGTCCTCGCATTCGAACGGCTCGACGCCGCGCGTGACGGGATGTTCGGGCAATTCGGTAAACTTCGCGCGCCAATGCGGGTTGACTGACCAGTCGGTCTCAAAGTAGCCGCCGATCAGACGCATTAATTGGTTGCCAGACTCGCCTTTGGGTATTTCAACGGCGTAATGGATGCAGACAACTCCCATCCCGCCAGCGGCGAGCGCATTGAGTTGCTCAAGATGTTCAATGGCGGGGTGACCGGGACCACCATCGCTGTATATGACAACAGCGTCGACGTTTTCAAAGGCGTCCTTTTCCGTCGGCCACTCGTGGCGGGTCACGTCCGTCTCGAAATTCCCCATTCCGGCTTCGAGGGCCTTCGCCAGCAGCACGCAACCGGCGTAATGCTCGTGGGCGCCGTAGTCGTGGCTGGGCGGACCCGAAATGAACAGTACCTTATGCACAGCCGTGCCGCTCTCCTGTGCGCGAACCGCGACGACCGGGAGAACTGCAATGGACGCAACCAGCAAAAGACAGATTCGGCTCATGGCACACGTCCACATCGTTACGTTTGCGGTATCGGGAAAGGAACTGGAACGGTCGCAACGCCTGCCGCGACCGGCACCCCCAGAGTATACTGGCCTCCTGGCTCTTCGTGGGCGCGGCGATCAATAAAAAACGCCAAAACGATCGCCTGTTTACTTAAACGCGGCCTTGTCTGGAACCAGGAAACGTCCATTCGGAACCATGCCGACCATCAAACGAATTCTCGTTACCGGCGGTGCCGGATTTCTTGGCTCCCACCTGTGCGAACGGCTGGTCGAATCGGGCCATGACGTGATCTGCGTCGACAACTTCTTCACGAGCCAGAAATCCAACATCGAGCATTTGCTGGATCGTTCGAATTTCGAGTTGGTTCGGCACGACATCGTCTTTCCGCTGCATCTGGAAGTCGACGAGATTTACAACCTTGCCTGTCCGGCGGCACCGGGCCACTACCAGTACAACCCGATCAAGACGATCAAGACTTCGGTGCTCGGTTCGATCAACCTGTTGGGAATGGCAAAGCGGTGCAATGCGCGTATTTTTCAGGCGTCGACCAGTGAAGTCTACGGGGACCCCGAAGTCCACCCCCAGCCCGAATCGTATCGAGGCTGCGTCAATCCGGTCGGCGTGCGAGCCTGTTACGACGAGGGGAAGCGCGCGGCGGAGACGCTGTTTGCCGACTACCACCGCGTGCACAAGTTGCCGATCCGCATCTGTCGGATTTTCAACACGTACGGGCCGCGGATGCACCCTTTCGATGGACGAGTCGTATCGAACTTCATTCGCCAGGCCCTCGCGGGCGAGGACATTACCATTTTCGGCGACGGCTCGCAAACGAGATCGTTTTGTTACCGCGACGATCTGGTCGAGGGCTTTATACGACTGATGGCGACCGACGTTACCGAACCGGTGAACCTCGGCAATCCGGGTGAGTTTACGATCAAGCAACTGGCGGAGATGATCGTTGAATTGACGGGAAGCCAATCGCAAGTGACCTACGAGCCGTTACCGGCCGACGACCCGGTGCGTCGCCAGCCCGACATCACGCTGGCGCGGAGGATTCTCGACTGGGAGCCGACCATTCCGCTTCGCGAAGGGCTGCAAAAAACCATTGAGTGGTTCCGTACGATTGATTCGGAGCAGTACCGCCCGCCAACTCCCAACTGGTAGTTGCTGGTGGACTTGTACTCGAAAACCAGCAGCGGTCAAAAACGTTATCAACTGGCGGAAAAACGTTACTTGAGCGTTTTGATAAAGTCCGACGACTGTTCCGCGAGTTTCGGGTCGGCGGGTCGAATGACACCGTCACGCACATCGAGAAACACCGACGCGCCCCGGTCGAGCGGACCGTTGGAGGCGACGAACGAACGGACCGCCTCGATCTTGTCGGCCGCGGCTGCCTCCCCCTTTTTCTCCTTGCCCGGGGGACTTCCCCAATAGACGATCGTTCCCCGCGCGGTCCACAGCTCATAGGGCTGCAATCGGGCGCGATCGCTCGTTGGCTCGCTGCGATTGACAATCCGCGCCAAACCGAGCGCGCGGAATTCTCCTTCCCAGGCCGCCGCGATCGCCGCCGCATCCTGAATCCGGATGTCCCCCCAGACACGCCCCGTCGCCAGACCGGCCGTGACGGGAGCGGGAACGGAAATCCTCCACCAGTTCGTAATGTCGCTGGACGTGAGGCCTTCCCCTTCCAGAACGGTCGCGGATTCATCAATGGGTACCAGTTGCAGGTCGGCGAATTCCACCGTGCCAACAGGCTCTCGCCACGAAACCTTCGCGCGGACGCCGCCCGGAGTCTTCGAGAGTCGGTTAACCGATTTGATCCACGACTGCGTTGCGAGCGCGGCGGCAACCGTTTCAAGGCATTTGGGATCGTCCAGTGCGATCTCGTTCAGTCGGCTCTCCTCTATCACGCGTTGGCAAACGGGCAGTCGAACCCATTCCGGCGAAGGATTGAGATGCAGTATTTCCGCGGACAACCGCAGCTCTCCTGAATTGTTGATGTTTTCCCGCTGGTGATTCCACAGGGGAATGGCCAGCATCGTGACCCCGATCATGAGCGAAACCGGATTGACCACCAGATCAAGGAGCGACAAATCAACCCGACGGCGGGACGCAGCTGTTCTTTTGGTTCGTTTCATGTTTTTTTTCAACTGTATCAGGATCAGCCGGTAAGCGCTAGCTGACGGTTCCTCCGCTGAAAACCGGACGCTGTTGCGTACCGGCGGATGTCACCCAACATATCGAAACAATGGCAGCCTTTGGTCGAATGCGCCTGAAATTCCGGCGTCTGTATCGACTGGAACGACCGGTTGTGCGATCTGAATCGACGATGAGGGGAGGGCTGACGGCTCGCCGCCTACCAGACAACCAGACTTTGCGTCAGCGTCACGCCGAGTCGGTCGGAGACTCGCGTGCGAACCAGGTCGATGAGCCGCAACACGTCGTCGCTCGACGCGCCAGACGTGGCGACCAGAAAATTGGCGTCGCGCGATGAAACCTCGACACCGCCGATGCGCGTGCCGCGCAAACCCGCCTGTTCGATCAATCTCCCCGCCGGCTCGCCACCTTCGTCGCGAAAGACATAGGCGGCATTTTCTCCCAATCCCGGCTGGCTCGACCGCTTGACGATCCACAGTTTCTGCATGCGCCGCGTGAGCTGATCGGGATCGTCGCGCTCGAATTGAAGCTCCGCCTCGACAATCACCAGTTCGGTAAGGCTGCTTTGCCGGTATCCAAAATTGATATCGCCGCTTTCCCGATTGACAATCTCTCCCTTTCGTGTGAGGACTGTCGCGCGGCGTGTCCATGTGCCGATCGATTCATGCTGATTTCCGGCGTTTCCGTGCAGGGCGCCTCCGACGGTACCCGGAATTCCGACAAGGTTCTCGATTCCTGAACAACCTTGGCCAACCCCCATCGAAACGAGGTGAGAAAGTCGCGTTCCTCCGCCGACGATGATCGAGTCGCCGTTGGCCTCAAGGCGACAAAACGCCGGCGCCGAGAGATTGATTACAAGGCCGGCAGTTCCTTCGTCCCTCACAAGCAGGTTGGAGCCACCGCCCAGCAGGCGCACCGGCAGTTCAGCCTGGCGAAACCGGTGGATCAACTCCGACAGTTCCTCCGTCGACGTCGGCTCAGCGAAAAATTCCGCGACGCCGCCCACGCGCAGTCGTGTGTAAGGCGCTAACGGTTCATTCTCGCGAATGATGTTTTCGAATCCCTCGTTCGGTTTCATATCACACCGTCGTCAAAAACCCTGGAAGCGAATGCGCCATTACCAGTATCGTTCCAGCACAAGTTGTCCAGGTGCCCGGGAGCGATGCCGCCGGATACCCCTCACTTCAAGAACACGTTCCATATCGTCGAGCATGGCGGGGTTTCCGCACAACATGATCGCGGAATTTTCGCATGCCAGTCTTGTTTGGGCCGCTTCCTCGAGCGCCCCGCTTTCAACAAGTGCCGGGATGCGGCCCGTCAACACGCCTGGCGCCGAATCGCGCGTTACGGTCGGGACGTACGTCAGTCGTCCGTTGTACTGATTCCGAAACCTGGCCAGCTCGTCGACGTAGGCCAGGTCCACGGTATTGCGAACGCCATGCACGATGACGATCCGTGAATAGAGCCCCCACGGTTCAGGCGTGCGAAGCATGGCAATATACGGTGCCAGTCCCGTGCCCGTCGCGACGAGCCACAGGTTCTCCGCGCGCGGCGTGTGTTTAAGCGTAAATCGGCCGGCACCGCGATGGCTGATGTTGAGGCTGTCGCCATCAGCGAGATTCCACAACCGCGGCGTAAGTTGTCCTTCCGGAACTACGACGATAAAAAATTCCAGTTTGGTTCCCCATGGCGAGGCAACCGAATAGGGCCGGTAGATATGTTCTTCAATTCCCTCGATCGAGCAATTCAGGCCGACTTGCAGGAACTGTCCCGGCTCGAACCGCTCGACTTCCGGTGCCTCGACGCGAATCGTAAACAGCCCGTCGGTCCAGACTTGCCTCCCGGTAATCGTTCCCTGACACCACTTGAGCGCCATGAAATCTGTTTTCTCCAACGTGAACGCGGGCGAGAATAATCCGGAAATTCCGCCGGACAACGTATCACGTTGGAAGGGAGTGTGCCAACCGGGCACCCGAGACCGCCAATCGGGGGTCGACGTAGCCACGCTAGCCAAAGCGTGGTCGACGTAGCCACGCTTGCCAAAGCGTGGATATTGTGTGCCAACCGCGCACCAGAGAGCGCCAATCGGGGAGCAGGATTGCTGGAGCGAAGTCGAGGTTCGGAAAGGGGAAACGGGTGGTCAAGCGATGGTTATCGCGACTTGTCCGGATTACCGTCTCCATCGCCGCCGGTTTCGGGCGATTCACCCTTTGCGGCGTCGGCCTCGGTGCTCAATGAATCGAGGAGTTCCCTGGCGGCGGCGCGGAACATGAAATAGCCCGAATTCGAGAGGGCCTGGTTCAGCAAGGTAATGGCCGTCGCCGACTCGCCTCGTTGTTGCAGAAACCGCGCCATGAAGTAGGCGGAAGCGGGTTCGAGTTTCCCGGTCGCAGCGACTTGCTGAAAGACGTTTTCGGCTTCCTTGTCGCGCCCGAGGCGAAAGTAAATCCAGCCGACCGTGGCCGCCGCCGTTGCGCTTCGCGGATATTGCCGCTGGTTGACCATCGCCAGTTCCAGGGCAAGCTCCTGTTTCGTTGGCTCCTCGCTCTCAACCAGGCTGAGGGCCAGCATATTGGTTGCGTCGGCGTCGCCCGGTTTCAGCCGGGTCAGCGATTCAAAATGCATTTCCGCCACGTCATAGGCGCGGCGGGCGAATGCAAGCTGCCCCTTGAGAAACTGGACGACGTAGGGCTCGCCACCGGCGCTCGCCGCCTTGGTCACGACCGCGGCGGCTTCGGTCAGTTTCTCCGATTGCAACAGCCACCGCGCCTGGTCGATCATCACGTCCACGTTTTCAGGATATTTCCCCGCCGCCCGTTTGATCCACTCCTCGGACGCGGCGGCGTCCTGTTTACGCATGAACCATTCGGCCACGATGACTTCGGGAACACGCAGCTCCGTTGTCAACGCGCGGGCCTCGACCAGATACTCGACACTGGCGTCGACGTTGTCGAGATCGAATTCAACCTGGGCAAGCCGCAGGGCGATTCGCGCGTTGTCGGGCGTCTGCTTCCGAAGTTGCAACAGGTACTCGCGGGCTTTGTCCAGTTGCTGGCGGGCAATCGCCACGTCGACCTGAGAATCGAGGAATTCCGTTCTGAACAGGTTCGCCTGGGCCTCGTTCCACGCTCCCGACTCGATCAACCGATCTGCTTTCTCCAGCAAGGCAATCGCATCGGCGATCCGCATTTCGTTAATGGCCAGCCGCGCCAGACCCGTCCAGGTCGTTGGATACTCGGGAAATTCCGCGGCCGTTTTTTCCAGCCAGACGCGGCCCTGCGCCGTGTCACCCGTCGTAAAAAGCATTCCCGCCACGAGCAAGCTTCCAGGCGGCAATTCCGGTTGTTGCGTGCGCAATTGGGTCATTTGCTCGATCGCTTCCTCCGTTTGATCCATGACAAGCTTGCGAATGGCGCTTTGCAGCGATTCCTCAATTTCAGAACCCTTGATCGGGAACGGAACGACCGTTTGCAGCGAATTGAGCAGTCGCCGCGACAGGTCGGTGTCACCTCCGGCACCGGAATCGAGTTCACTGGCCACCCGGTCATCCTGTTTTCCCTCTGAGACGCTGGGCGAAAGGAACTGGATCGCGCCAACTGGTGTGGCGAAAGGAATTGCCAGAACGGTGAAGGCGACCCGGAACAGTGCAAGCTTGAACATTTTCAAATCCAGGTTTGAGAAAAAACGACCCGCAAACGCTCCGCCAGCACCCGCGGTCAAACGGAAAAACATCGGTTCCCATTGTAACCCATTTGCAGCAGGTCGCCACAAAGCATTCCCGGCGGTCCGCAATTGTCGCTTGTGCGCATTGGTTTAGAATAAATTCATGTCTTTGCAACGACTCGGACCGTTTGAATTGATTCGCATACTGGGGCGCGGCGGGATGGGGACCGTTTACGAGGCCCGTCAGGCGGGTTCGGATGAACGTGTCGCCGTCAAGGCGCTTGCCCCCATGTTTTCATTCGACGAGCGATTCCGCAACCGGTTTGAGGGAGAGATCGAGGCGCTGCTCAGGCTCGAACACGAAAACATCGTTCGCCTGTTAAGTTACGGCCAGGACGACGGAAACCTGTTTTTTGCGATGGAACTGGTCGACGGCAACAGCCTCTTCGTCGAACAAAAAAAAGGACAGGTCTTTCACTGGCGGGAAATTATCAACATTGGCCGACAAGTTTGCCTGGGCCTCCGACACGCTCACGAACGCGGCATCATTCATCGCGACCTCAAGCCCGGCAACCTGATGATCGATCGGGAAGGGCGGGTCAAGATCACCGATTTCGGGATCGCCAAGTCCTTCGGTTCCGCTTCGGTCACGAGCGAAGGCAACGTTGTCGGGACGATGGACTTCATGGCACCCGAACAGGCGCGGGGCCAGCCGGTAACGGCGCGGAGCGACATCTTCAGTCTCGGTGCGGTGCTCTACGCGCTGCTCGCCGGGCGGCCTCCCTTTTTGCAGGATACGATGGAGAAGACGTTCGAGTCGCTCTTGTCCAACCGGCCGCCTGAACGACTCGATCGAATCGCCACCGATACCCCGCAACCGCTTGCCGCGCTGATTCACCGGTTGCTGGAAAAAGACCCCGCGCGGCGGATAGCCACCGCGCTGGCTGTCGGCCGGCAACTTGAACTGGTCGAGGAATCGGTGCGTGGAAGCGTCGATTCCGACACGCAAGTCGTCCCGGAAGCAACGGATCGCGAGGTGGAACCGGGAGGGACGTTCGTTTCCGTTGTCAATTCTACCGACGGCGAATCGACTTCCATTTCCGCGTTTTCCGAAAAGGCCGCCGCTGGGGAATCAAACCGGGAGTCGACCTCCGCAAGTGACCATGCCGATGACGCACAGGCAAGCTTGCGCCAACCCGATTACTTCAATCAGGTGACCCCGCAACTGAGAAAACGAAGCGTTGCCGGCACCAGTGAATCCGCGCAGCGGGGAGTTGTACCGCTGGTTGCGGCACTTATTGCCGTCGTCGCGCTGACCATTTTCGGTGTGTGGCTCGTCGCCTTCCGCAAACCGGACGCCGAGACCCTGCTCGCCACAATCAGGGCCTCGCGAAACACGCCGACCCGTGTCCAGAACGAGATACGGACCTTCCTCGCTCATTGGCCGGACCACGCGGAGGCCGCCTTGGTCAGCGACCTGAAGGATTACGCCGACGCCATTCGTTTCCGCAATACGCTGGCGGTGCGCTCGCGGTATCCCAATCAGGAGTTGTCAGCCATTCAGCGCCAGTTCCTTGACATCACGGACCCCGATTCGGCGGAAGCCCCCGAAGCCGCCGAACGCATGCGGCAGTTTCTGGCCGTCTATCGCGACACCTCCAGGCTTTCCGAGGATGACGCCAGGACGATCGAGAACGCGAGAGTCTTTGCAGGCAGGTTATTTGAGCTTGCCGAGGTACAGATTCGGCTCGGGGAAGCCAACCTCGAGGAGTTGTTTCTTCAGGCCGAGAGAGCCGCGAGCAACAAGGATTCGGTGGCGATTCACAAGTTCATTATCGATCTGTACGGCAACGATCAGTGGGCGAGCGAACAAGTGGAAAAGGCCCGTCGCGAACTCGAACGACTTGAAAAAGTCGAGAAGGGATCGCTCGATCAATGAGTGCCGCGGCATCTCACGAACAATGAAGCGAATCAAAATATCTTCTGCAAAGTCTGTTCACCGAGCAGCAGGTAATAGGCGAGTACGGCAAGTACCCCATGCGATACGCCCAACGTCCAGAGATTCGGAGTTCTGGAAAATGACCATGACCAGTAAAGCCCCGCGATCATCACCAACCCGGTGATTCGCAAATCAGCAATGTGAATCGCCGCAAAAATCAGCGAAGTAGCCAGAATCGCCACCCAATCGCTTCCCGACACTTGTTGCAACCGACGATGCAGAATGCCCTGAAAAATGAACTGCTGGATGATTCCCCAAATCGGATACAGCGGCACCAGGATCAATAATTCAGGTCCCGTTGATGCGTCGGAGTCCTTGCCGGATACCGCATGAATCACAAGGACCGCTCCGGCGGCAACTGCCGTAAAACCGCCAACCCAAATCGCGGACCGCCAGAAATTGTCCAAGCGAAATCCGAAATCTCGCCACGTGTCGGTTCGCCTGGCAAAAACAAAACCCAGAAAGCCAGCGAGTGCGACTGCAACCACCGGAATGATGTATCCGATGCGAACGCCAATGAAACTTGCGGACGTATAAATGGCGCAACATCCAACAATGAATACTGCGTCGAACAAGGCTTGCTGTTTCGAAGGTTCGTACTTCAAATATTCGCCTCGAACGATCCTGTGCCCCGGGATCGGCCCACACTAAAGACTTTGAAGCTCGGCGATTATAGAATAAAATGAACAATGAGCAAAACATTGTCCGAACGCACAGAATTGCCATGAAGAGTCCTTTTCCGGGAATGGACCCGTTTCTTGAGTTGCACTGGGGAGACGTGCATACCCGCCTGATCGTTTATGCCTCAAACCAGATCAATCCGCAGTTGCCGCCAGACCTGCAGGCGCGAGTCGAGGAAAGCGGCAAGGTGACGATTGACGACGATGGAAAAGTATCGTCAAGAACCATTTATCCGGACGTGAGCGTCGTCGAGGACCCGTGTGGAATATCCTCAAAAGGCAGTCAGCAGACGGCTGTGGCGGAGATTGCCGAGCCGCTGAGAATCCGTGTCGATGAGAATCCGATCCGACGGCATATTGAGATCATCGACGGGAGCGTTGGCGGTCGCGTTGTCACGGCCATCGAAATATTGAGTCCATCAAACAAGATTGGTTTTGATGGTGCCAACGCCTATAAACGCAAACAACATGAGTACATCGCTGCCGGAGTCAACCTGGTCGAAATCGACTTGATTCGGCAAGGCGAGTTCGTGGTGGCAGCACCACTGGAACTGGTTCCAGAAAAATACCGCAACGCCTATGTGATATGTATTCGGCGAGCGGAAAAGCCATGGGAGATCGAATTGTATCGCGCATCAATGGCCGAAACGCTTCCCAATTTTCCCATTCCATTGCGGCCGACTGACCGGGACGCAGTTGTGAGACTTCAGCCATTGATCGACGACTGTTATCGCGACGGTCGTTACGCCCATATCGATTATGGACAACGATTGCAGCCACCGCTGAGTGACGCCGAGGTCGCGTGGGTCGCCGGACTCGTCCACCAACGAACCGAAAACGTGGCAACGTAGAGCGAACTGCCAGTTCGCATGAGTTGACGTAGAGCGAATTGCCAGTTCGCATGGGTGTGGCGAACTGGCAGTTCGCTAGACGGAAAAAAACCAACTTTACAAAAAAGGCACGTCATGAAACATGGAGCACGCAACGACATTGTGGGCGAAGTCACCGAGGTCGACACCAGCGGAGGGGTCATGGCGCTGGCCAAGGTTCGCGTTTCCGGCGAATTCGAGATGGCGTCGGTAATGACTCGCGAATCGATCGAGGCCCTTGGGCTGGTCAAGGGTGATCGCGTGCGGGTGATCGTCAAGGCCGTCAACGTTTTGCTTGTCAAGGACGGCTAGAGCACCGGGGAGAAGGGGGGTGGCTCGCCGTCGAGTTCGGCCAGCGCATTGCCCGCGGCTCGCTGCTCGGCCTGCTTCTTGTTGTTCCCCCACGCCGGTGCAAATCGCTGGTCGCGAATCTGCGCGCAAATCTGGAAGGACTTTTGATGGTCCGGTCCCTGTTCTTCGAGAACAAGGTACGAAGGCGGCTTGCCAAAATCGCGCTGCGCGCGTTGCTGCAGCGCTGATTTGAAATTCAGTTGCAGGTTGCCCGAAACAACTTCCTGAACCTCTTCGTCAAGGTGCTCAATCAGGAAACGGCGCACGGCAAGCATTCCTCCATCGAGATAAATTGCCGCAATGATCGATTCAAACGCATTGGCAATCAGCGATCGGGGGATTCCGCATCGTCGATCCATCCCCCGACCCGTCAGGAGAAACTCCGGCAAACCGATCCGTTTGCCGAGTTTGGCGCAGGTGACGCGACTGACGACCGTGGACTTGATCTGGGTCATGTCACCTTCGAGAAATTGCGGGTAGCGGTGAAAGAGCAACTCGCACGTCAGAAATCCAAGAATCGCGTCACCAAGAAACTCAAGCCTTTCGTTGGAATCGAGCCGGTGGTCCGCGCCGGAAGCATGCGTGAGCGCCGAATAGAGCAATTGCGGGTCCTCGAACCGGTAGCCGAGACGCTCCTGACAGGCATCGACCGTTGCCCGGTATTGTTGGGGAATGTCGCTGGCGGGCATTGTCCAGGGTCTTGATGTGGGGTGCCGTGTCAGTGGAACTTGTCGTCCACGGTCGACTTCATCCGCGGTCCTCGTCATCCGTGGTCCTCGTCATCCTTTGCGTCCAGCCGCTCACTATAACAGATGGAATTGCGACTCTCGCGACGGACACGCCCGACAATCGTTGGCGCGATGCCGCATCGCTTCTATAATCCGCCCCGGCCGCCTAATTGGACAGCGCGATGTTCGACGCGGCCGAGCTTGCCAAAGCGAGAGCGTGGATATTCATTAGCGAAGCCGGAATTCCCGCGGTTTGGCGTCGGGATTATCTGCCTCTACGTTTGCCTTCAGGAACTGGAGCCAATCCAATATGGTTGAAGTCCGTTTTACCGGCGATGATCTCATCGAAAGGATTCAAAGAGCCGTGGACAAGGTCAAGGATCGATTGCAACGCGCCACCGGCGCGCTGAATGACGCTGGAATTGCTTGTTCGGATGAAGCTGACGAGTTATCGTGACAAGGACCGCGTTCATTTGCGCGATATGCTTTCGATCGGAATGATCGACGAATCCTGGCTCAATCGCTACTCGACGGAATTGCGCGACAGGCTGAAGACCCTTCTCGACGACCCCGACGGCTAACTGGTTTTTCCCTTCACTCGCCCGGCACTTAGACCCATGAGAACCATGAGAACCGTTACTCGCCTCACGCTGGCCGTTTGTCTCCTGGTTGCCGCCAGAACCGCCTGGCCGCAAGCCACCGGGTATTCGTTTAACGTGCAGTCGCGCGACGGCGGACAAATCGTCGTGACCGCGCCGGCTGAGACCATTCGCTGGAAAACCGTAACACTTAACGGTGAAATCTCGGAAACGATGATCGCTTTGTCGGAAATCCGGTCGCTGCGTCTGACAACCGAACCCGCTAGTGAAAAGGTCGCGGAAATTCGCCGTCTGATTTACGAACTGGCCGACAACGACTGGCAGAAACGCCAGAACGCCGAGAATCAACTCGTCGCCGAGGGTCACCCCTTCATCACCATTATCGATCAGTTTCGCGAACATACCGAACCGGAGGCACGCTACCGAATCGCGCGCGTGCTGGACCAGTTGAAAAACAACGTGGACAGTTCCAAAGCACCGCGGGTCATTGAATTCGACGTGCTGGAAACGAACGACGGACAGGTCCTCGAGGGAGACATCGGCGCTTGGCAGCTCAGCGGAACGTGGCACGGCCACAGGGTCAATGCGGGCCGCGACGAATGCTCGGGCATCTTCCACGACGCCGCCGGTGCCCACGCGAGTCCGCCTGATTCGGCGAGGAGCGAGCCGACGGTCACGATGGATCATGTGACCAAAATGGACCGCTTTATCACGGATGGCGAGCCGCGAGAGGGGAGTCGCGTGGTAACTTTTGAAACGGGAAACGGCGGGGTGCAACTGTCCCGCGACATCAAGGAGCCGGTCGAATCGATGTTCGCCTGGAATGGTTGCCTGCTGAAATGCGAGACGCGCGATGGCAGCGTGATCATTTCGGGGTACAAGTTTAAAAAGGGACTGAGCCGCGAGAATTCTGTCGGCAATCTTTTTCGCGACGAGAAGGGTTCGCTCATCCGCTACAACGGCGTTTTGCGCGTCGAGTTTTGCATGCCTGGCCGCGCGGACGTGCCCGCATCGGTTTCCGCCGCCGGGTTGGGAGTGGAAATTGTCGTGCCGCAACAGACCATCATCCAGGCGTGGAATTCCGCCGGGCACCGGATTGGCATCACGTGGGCCACCGAGGACCGCAATTCCTTTATCGGAATGGAAGCAAATTCAGACATTGCGTCGCTGACGATCAGCGCCAACACCTTCCTGGTGGTTGACAAACTCAATGAGGACTTTGCAGTCGACGATCTTTGCTTCAACGACCCGGTCGCGCGTCCGGAAATCAACCGGGCCTCCGGGTCGGATTTGATTGCCGTTCAGACTCGCGACGGCGAGCGGATCAAGGCGCGATCGATTGCCTTTTCGTCGGACGATGCCCAGGTAACCCTCGACGTGGCGACGGCAAACGCCGGGTCGATCACCTTGCCGCTCGACGATGTTCACTGGATCACGCCACCGCAAACCGAACAGCCAGCGACGCCAGCGTTCGACGGATTGTGCGCCATGATGCGCGACGGCTCGGTCGTTCACGTCACCGGTTCGGGACTTGCGGCGCT
>JBGTFW010000190.1:0-5246 GCA_041747075.1 Pirellulaceae bacterium | reverse complement strand
GGAAGCAAATCCCAGTAAGCAAACGTCGTGCCGCGATCCGCACAACACTAAATCCGGGCTTCTTGAACAGAGAATTTGACCATCGGCTCCGTTCGGTCCAGCCTCAACCCACCGCAACGCTCACCGCTCACTACGCGATGTTAAATTCTTATTTGTTTCTTATTTGTTATCCTGCTTTTTTCTTGCAGTTTGGCTGGGCGATACCCTATATCCAGCAAGCCGAATATCGCAGAAATAGCGACAAATCCAAGGGAAAAAATTACTACCCCGACGAGCAAAATAGTAATTGAATCGACATAGCCCGGTGGATATGACCGAAGACAATAAATGCTAAACAGATCCCACCCTACAAGTCCGAACGCCGGTAGTGCGATTGCTGTCAACCATCTAGGAACGCCTCGCAGTTGTATCCACGACAGTATTACATGCATTACTGTCGACCATCCCAATGAAAGTGCGGATAGTCGCACAGGCACCGAGTGCAAAATATTACTCGGCATAGTCGAATGAGTAACCGAGGGCGATGTGTTATCCGGGCTAACCGACGCAGGTGCATTTGGGATTGGACGAGGCTGAACCGATATTAACAAGCTTATGCTAATGATCGCTGTCGCAACTAGGAGGTAGCGAATTGTCAACTGTTGCTCCTCTTTAGGCAGGATAACGTCCACGATCACGGGGCGGCCGTGATCGACTATCCATTCAAATCCGACGACGCCGGCCGCTCCCGTGCATCGTTTTGTTCGCCGCTCGTCTCGGTTACGTCCGGAATCTGGCAACCATGTCGAGGGCTGATGGAAACCAGTACGATTCTATCCAATCCTCTCCAATTGGCGAAATGCGATCGACGAACCACCCGTGCTCTCGCATGGAAAACATCATCGAATCGGCCGCCGGTGAATTCGTTGAATGAATTAACACTGGCGAGGCCGGAAAGCTCGTATTGAGAAAACGCGACACGTCTCGTCCGTCGCCGGGATCGGGGTCGTCTTCCGAATCTGGCATCAAGTCATGGTCGAGGCATATCAGGTCTGGGATGACGTCCAGTTCTTTGTATCGATCGATGAATGACGGCGCGGTTCGCGAGATGGCAAGCGAGATCGGTCGCTGATACCGCGCAACGGTGGACTTGAATCGAGCAATCCTGTCCAAGTCGTCTTCAAGCATCAGCCACAGGCTCAAACTCGTGTCTCCAATCGCTTGTCGGCGAACTATCTAATTACTCCCGACTCAGTTGGCAGTAACACCGGAATTCCGGGTATTACTCCCTACTCGGGTCCCGTTTTATTGTGGACTCGGCGCTGGCATAGTCAAGCTGGCAAAGGGGTGCCAGCGGAGCCATTGACTCGCTTTGACGTGCCCGCGATGCTCGACCCGACACGATCTCCGCAGTCGACAATGATGCTCATCAATGCGGGAGCGCCGCGGTCACGCCCAAGACTGTTGAGCCCAGACTTCCGGAATCGAATTCCTCAGCGATTCGATGCTCAGGCCCGACGGCTCGTCGCCATTGAGAATCCGCTCGACCAGCCGTGGCGACAGGGAGGTGAGCTGCAGGATGCGACTGACGTAAGTCCGGTCCACACCGATTGCCTTGCCCAGTTCGTCGAATGACGAGTACTCGCCCGACTCCAGTTGTTCCTGCCACTGATATGCCTTGGCCAGGTTTTCGGCAAGTGTCCGATTAGGGCGGGGCTCGGTTGGGGATTGCGGCGCGCCGGACAGGATCATTTGCCGCCCGTTGCGGCGGTAGAACCGGACCGGGACTCGAACGACTATCGCGCCGTTTTCTCGTTTGACTTCGAATTTCGCTGACGGGACAGTGGCGGGCTTTTGCCTCGCCATTTGCCTGCCCGTTCATGGGTTTGAGTTCGTCCAGAATCTGCTCAATGCCGGTCGTGCGGAATCGGATCCGGATTGCGAGTTACTATTTCACTTCTCCGACCGGGGTGCCGATGGAGTCGAAGGCTGTTGGTCCCCGGCGCGCGTGTAATGGATTTCCATCATCTTCATGTCCGGGCTGCCCTCAACCATCATGGACATCGTGAACAACCGTGAACCATCCTTGTCTCTCGTTGTGACCATCTTGAATTTCATTTCGTTGCCATCCGGATCAGTGCCAGTCCCGACGCTGCTCAACGTCTGGGACTTTTCGTCCCACGTCCCTTCGACTTTCATCGGTGTTGGACTCATTGAGTCAACCCAGTCTCCAAAGTATTTGCCGGTTTCGGCATTGAACCCGGTGTAACTGGCCCCTTCGAACGGCTGACCCATCATTTCGCCCTTGAAGTGACTGATCAACCACATCTCCCCAAGCATCGCGTTGTGCTCGGTCCCTTTGGATTTGGTGACATTGTCGGTACCCGGTTCAAACATCCTGATTTCGGCGTTCCAGTCGCCAACGTCTTTCTTAAGATGCTCCAACCCCTGGCTCCAGGCGATGGACGAAAACAAAAACAGAATCAGGGATGCAGCAATGAGATGACGAACTTGCATGGGTAGTCCTCTTTTGGGGTTACAGGTGAATTGTAAACTATTGGCACACGCTGATTATCACGGTAGTCCGATCCCGATTCAATAGTCCAGTATTTAAGGGGAATTTGTCATGAATCCTGTCGCAAAGAATATTTTGGCCGTGATTGCCGGTTTGGTGGTTGGAGCGTTGGTCAATATGGGATTGATCACTGTCGGCATGGCGGTGGTACCACTTCCCGAGGGGACAGACGTATCGACCATGGAAGCGGTCCGCGAGGCCATGAAATCGTTCACGCCGGTGCACTTCATCTTTCCGTGGGTTGCCCATGCACTTGGAACGCTGGTCGGTGCATTCGTCGCGGCCAAAATCGCGGCCAGTCACCGAATGAAGCTGGCGATCGTGATCGGAATGCTTTTTCTGTTGGGCGGGATCGCGATGATACTCAATTGCGGTGGCCCGATGTGGTTCATTGCCTCCGATCTGATTCTGGCCTATTTTCCGATTGCCTGGATAGGAGGAACGCTTGCAGGCGGTGGAAAGCCTCGATCCGTGAAGGCAGGCAAGGATTAATGGCAGGGTCAATGAAATACTGTTTGTCAGTCGAGTAGGCAAAATCCACCCAGGCAGACACCATGGTCGGCGTGTGAAATCACCGGGCAGCGAAGTATGAACGTAGTCAATGCGCCGTCGTCACGCCGAGGAGTCAATGATGTACGACCGGAGAAGACACTCACTTTCCTGGCTGTTCGTTAACGACCGGTTTGTCCCGCGCCATTTCATAGGACGTTCTGGGTTTGTGCAAGACCATCGCCAGCACCTTTCCGTCGCTGTCCTTCTTGAACGTAATAGCATTCGTTTTGTTGGCTACAAGCTTCCAGCGCCCCTCCTGGTCGGGTTCCATCAGTTCGTACGTCAGGTCACCAGGAATATCCATTGCCAGTTTTCCGCAGCGGAATAGCGCCCGGAAGGGCGCGTCTTTGAAAGGCCCGAAATTCGCGTAATAGGTACCGATCAGCGGTTTCATCTCATCGGGTACTTCGCCGGTGCCATCGCGATAGAGCAGCGCATCCTGGATCATCGTCTCAATTCGGATCGTACTGACCTGGCCCCGAGATTGCGTAAAATAACAGATGATCAGATCCTCGGCAGGAAAAGCCCACGCGCCAGTTCCATCTGATCCGCCGTGACCAAAGGCAATCACCTCCGACCTGGCAGGACTTTCGCCGGGAGCATAGAGCATTGACATCTGGCCGTAATGAGGTTGCATCCCGAAAAATCCGCACGGGTAGGGCTTGTCACTGTTAAGTTGCTTCATTGGCGACACGGGAGTCAAAATGCGGGCCATCGCCTCATTGGAAAGCAGCCGTTTGTCCCCTGCCATGCCACCGTCCATCCAAAGCGCGAGGAATCGTGCATAATCGCCCAATGCCGTCGCGAATCCCAACGTGATCTGCTTCGGCCGATGTGACCGAGACAGGTTGCCAACGTATGCGTTCGCGACACAGGTCGGTTCGTCCTTACGCAGTTGACGAGCTGGCTTCAGGCTGTCGCTAGCGGTTTCGGATTGAGCCGCTTTTCCGGTTTGGCTGCGCCTTGCTTTGCTGCTTTCATTACCCAGCTATGCGCTGGCGATTAAATGTACCGCTTTTGCAGCTTTTGAGTTTCGGGTTCCAAAAACGCGAGAGCCGTAAAGTCTTTCGAAAAATTGGCTGGCCGGCCACGTCGGAAAAGTGGCTCAGTTTCTAATCGGAAATGACACTTTCAGGCGAGCCGTAGCCGGCGAGTCGTCGCAGCTGAGCGTCGCTCACAGTGTAGATTGGGCCTGCATTATTTGCGGATAAACCGGCGTGGACTTACAGCGGAAGTGACACCTCACACCGCAACGGCAATCTTCGGATTTTGGCGAAGATTACCCGGGTCCTTTTGAACAACCAAGCAATCGCCCCCTCGTGCGGTAAAAGCCGCGGACGCAAACCCGCCTCACTGGTGCGATCAGAGCTCCTGGGCCGTCGGCCTGAACAGGATCTCGTTGATGCCGACCTCTTCAGGCTCGTTGATGGCGAAGGCCACCATGCGGGCGAAGGTTTCGGCGGGCACTCCGACCTGGGCAACATAGTCCTGATTCGCTTTCTGAACGTCCTGCTCGCTGATGTGTTCCAGGAGTTCCGTTTTGACCGCGCCCGGCGAGATGATCGTGGTGCGGATGTTGTAGGACGCCATCTCCTGCCGCAACCCTTCAGACAAAGCCCGCACTGCAAACTTGGTCGCGGAATAAACGGCGGAGCCACCGAAGAGCTTATGGCCCGCGACAGACGACACATTGATGATGTGGCCGGACTTCTGCTTCTTCATGTACGGAATCGCCGCGGCAATGCCATACAGCACGCCCTTCAGGTTGACGTCGATCATCTGATCCCACTCGTCGACCTTCAACCGCTCGAGAGGTGAAAGTGGCATTACCCCGGCATTGTTGATGAGCACATCGACCCGCCCGTACGCCTCGACGGCTGTGTCCACCAGCTTCTGCAGGTCGTCACGTTTTGTCACGTCCGTCACCACGGCTGTAGCTTTGCCGCCGGCTGAAGTGATGTCGGCCGCAATCTTTTTGAGCTGATCCGGGCGCCGTGCCCACATAATGATGACCGGCTGGCCCCGGGGGACCGCCGAGGGAGAGCGGGTGATCCCCGACTACGTGTGGGTCGACTCGGGCTACATGACCGAGGTGGTCTATGCCTTCCACCGGGAAGCGGGAAACCGCTTCCTGCCGGCC
>JBGTFW010000189.1:0-10509 GCA_041747075.1 Pirellulaceae bacterium | reverse complement strand
AAGTGAAGATGTTTTTCCGGGAAACGGGGGCTCACTCGCTGGCGCTTCGGGCTTGTATTAACTGAAGGAGGTTCACTCGCTGGCGCTTCGTGCTTGTATTAACTGAAGGAGGTTCACTCGCTGGCGCTTCGTGCTTGTATTAATTGAAGGAGGTTCACTCGCTGGCGCTTCGGGCTTGTATTAACTGAAGGAGGTTCACTCGCTGGCGCTTCGTGCTTGTATTAACTGAAGGAGGTTCACTCGCTGACGCTTCGGGCTTGTATTAATTGAAGCGCACGGGAATAGAGGTCCAGATCCAGCCGGTTGTTTTCCCGAATCGTTGCCAGCAATTCGTCGTTCAATTCGACTTGATGACGCGAGGTATTTACCCGTTCGAAAGCGGGTTGAATTTCGAACTCCCGAAACAGCCGCGAACAATCGGCCTCGAACGTTTCAACCAAACCGACAAAATCCATTCTGGCAAGTAGATCACTTGCACGCGCCAGCGCGGTTCCGGGATCGACATGCCACCACGGGTCGCGCTGGCGTTCGGGATCGTTGGCGTCGGCCAGGGCCCGCGTCAGCATGTTTTGATCGGAGCCGCGTCGAGCAAAATCCGGCAAGGAGACCAACTTGCCGGCCTCAACCACGCGCTCAACGCCGACATGATGCGCCGGATGCCCGGGCTGATTCGCCAAATCGACGTAAAAATTGTATTGCGACACGTATCGTTGGACTGGATCGCGCAAGAACGTGATGTAATACGGCTTCTTCGAAAAGAGCCGGTGCATCCCGTAGATCACGTCCCGGCCCATGATCACTCGCGTCTCCTCGCCGCCCGAAGCGGCGGACTTGACGATCTCCCATGCCGCCGACTTGGATGGTGTCTCGGCGAGCGTGACGCATCGCCCTTCACTGGCGCGGGCGAACATTTTCAACAATGATGTTCCGGCGCACTTGGGCAAATGAACGAACAAGAACAACCGGTCGGTGCCCTTACCGGCCGGTTTGTCCGTTTTCGTTCGCAGCGCCTGAAACCATTTTCGCACGGGTTTGATCGCCAAAGGTGCTAGTCATTCGGGCTTTTTGTTCGCGATACAATAGAGCGCCTTTTCACCGCGGATGAACAACTGGTCACCCGCCATCGCCAATGAGGCGTTGACGCGATCGTCGATCTGGTTGGCCGAGAGGATTCGCGGCACATCCGTCGCCAGGTCGTCGGCGTGCGCAAAGACGATCGTCGCCCCGCCGCGATCGGTGATGTAAATCCGCCCGGCAGCGGCGACCGGCGAGGCGTAAATGTCGCGCAGCCCATCGAGGCGAAAAGGCCCAAGCGCTTCCTTGCCCGTTGTTGCATCGAGCCGCGTGAGAATCCCCTGGTAGTGCCTCAGAAAGTACAACGAACCGCGATACAAAAGCGGCGAAGGGACATACGGCGTTCGCTCGCGGGTCGACCAGACGACTTGTTCCGTTCCCGTGATATCGCCGCGCGCCCCCTCCAGCCGGATCGCGAACAGGGCGCGCGTTTCGTAACTGCTGCCGACAAATACCATTCCTTCACCCGCCACCGGCGTCGCGACGACATTGTTGGAGAGGCCGCCGCATTCCCAGATGACGTCGCCGCTCTCCAGATCGTAGGCGCGGACGCGGTGCGTACCGGCGGCGATCACCTGGTATTTCTTGTCGTATTCGACGATGATCGGCGTCGACCAGGAAGTCGGCTCGGGCCGCGGCTGTCGCCAGAGTTCATTTCCGGTCACTGCGTCGAACGCAACGATAAACGAGTTCCCTTCATGGTCCCGGTTCACGACCAGCGTTCCGTCGTGCAGTGCGGGCGAAGCGCCTTCGCCATGCCCGTGTTTGCTGTCGACCCGTCCCAGCGATTTCTCCCAAAGCACATTGCCGTCGAGGTCCATGCAATAAAGCCCATACGAACCAAAGTCGGCAAAGACGCGCTGGCCGTCCGTAACGGGCGAGGCCGAGGCGAGACTGGCGGTGAAATGCCCGGCGTCGCGCGGAAGGGCTTCGTGGAGCGTCTTTTGCCAAAGTACTCTACCGTCACGCCGGTCCACGGCGATGAGCAAAAAGCGGTGTCGATGGGTCACCGGCGAATTGTCATGCGCGCCCGGAGCATCGCTGTAGCGCGGAGGCAGTGCCTCGCCAACCGGTTCGGCGCTGGTGACGAATACGTAGTCGCCGGTGACGATGGGCGTCGAGTGTCCCAGTCCCGGCAACCCGGTTTTCCACTGGACGTTTTCGGTTTCACTCCATGTGATCGGCGGATCGGCGTGAGGTGCCGCGCCGGTGGCGAGCGGCCCGCGCCATTGCCGCCACTCGTGCTCCGCATCCTCCGTGGATTGCCGAGGCGTTTCCTGATCCCCGCGCGTCGTTTCCTTGACGAGCGAAATGGCTCGATCGGGATCACCACTCCGGTCGCCGGGCGCGGCGCAACCGTCGCACAGCGCAGTAACGATTAATAAGTTGGCAAGGCACAAAATCATCGGATCGGACAAACTGCACTGGTTGAATTCGAATGAGGACCATTCTAGCAGTTCGTCCGTCTGACAGGGCCAATCGTTACCCTCTCGTTACAACTCACGTGTTGCCGACGCCGCGAATCGAGACTAGCGCGTATGACTTTCAGCCTTGGAGTGCTTACCCGTCGCGACCATCGAACCTCTCCGCGAGTTCCGCTACATCACTTGTCAACTTCCCGGTAGAGGCATTGAGTCGGAGCTCGTATTTGCCGCCGTGTGGCCGTGTTAACCACCATCGACAAAACGGGGGTATTGCCGTCACGGCAGCATTTCGCATACGGGTATCATCGCAAGCTGATCTCCGCCAACGACAACCGGTACCTGATCGCCATGCGTGTAGATCGCGATCTGTTCGTATCGGGGTGGAGTTGTCGTCGTATTCGGATGCGAGTGGACTTCGATCACCTTCTCTGTCAAATTCACTATCCAGTAGACGGGAATTCCCGCGGCCGCATAGATTTCCGCCTTAAACCGATCCGTGACCAGTGACGTGTCGGAAACTTCAACGACCATCGCCAGGTCATCGGGCCCGGGGTGTCGCGTTGAGAAATCGTCAAGGCGTCCGCGGACCACCGTGACATCGGGTTCGGGTTCGCTGGTTTGCAGCGTAACGGGTTCCTGGTTTTGCACGTGCCAGGCACCGGTCACCAAAGACGAAAGCCTCAAGTCGATCTTCCGCGTTGCCGTCCGATGGGGCGGGTTTTTCGACATTTTCTCGGTGACCACGCCATTAAGCAACTCGACCCGATCGTGCTCGGTAAACGCACCGACTCGCACCAGTTCGTGATATCGCTGGACCGACATCCGAACGGGCTGAAACGGCAGAACGGCAGGCAATTCAACGGACGACATGTTCGAAATATAGATTTATTCGGGATCAATTCGACAAGCTATCGATCACTAATTTTACCAGACGGTGACGTTTTCCGCCACGATTCCGCCCTGGCCCCACGGGATGGGGATTGACTTTTCCCCTTTCTACGAAATTCTTCGTTGACATCAACGAAGGACTTCGTATACTGAAAAACGGCGGGGAACTTGAGCCGCCGCTCAACAAGCCCGGAATCAGGGAAAGAGCCATGAGTGGAAAACGACTGCCGAAACCGACCGAAGCCGAACTGGCGATCCTCGCCACGCTGTGGGAACTGGGAACCGCGACCGTTCGCGAGGTCCAGCAACGGCTGGCGGGTCAACGCGGAACGGGCTACACGACGACACTCAAGCTGATGCAGATCATGCTGGACAAGCGACTGGTCAAACGTGACGCATCGACGCATGCCCACGTCTACCAGGCAGCCGTCTCGCAACGGCGCACACAGAAACAGATCGTCGTCGACGTGCTGGACAAGGTCTTCGACGGGTCCGCCCGGCAACTGGTCCTGCAGGCATTGTCCGCGCGGCGATCGACGCCCGAAGAACTTGCCGAAATCCGCAAATTACTGGATGAACTGGAAAGGGAACAAAAGTGATTACGAACGACCTGCTTGAAACCGTCGCCAGTCATCCGTTGGTCACCGCCGCCGGCTGGACGCTCCTCCATTTCCTCTGGCAGGCCATGCTGATCGCGGCCGGGGTCGGTGTTTTGCTGGCTTTGCTGCGCAGCGCAACCGCGCAGGTCCGCTATCTGGTGGCGTGTGCCGGACTGGTGCTGATGACGGCTGCTCCGGTTGGAACAGCCTGCTGGCTGGTTGCCAATATGAACGCCCCGACAACCAACCCGCCCGCACAAGTGGACGCGAGTGCAAATAGTGGACAGCTCGCTGTCCCAACCCGCGACGATACACGAAACAAGGACGATCACGATCCGTTCCAGACGTCGGGTATCCCGATGGCTGCGTCGACGTCCGAAACAGACGCATCCGCCGGGGATCAGGCGGTCGATGCTGCAATTTTCTCAATGGATTCACTTCGCATGTGGCAAGGACGATTCGGATCGGCTCTGGCGATCATTCAGCCGTGGTTGTTTGTGTTCGTCGTCGCATGGGGCGTGGGGGTTGTCTGCCTCGCGGTGCGGTTGCTGGCCGGACTGGGGCGCGTCTGGCGATGGCGATCGGAGGCGGCTCCGGTTGAAGCAGTTGAATTGTCGCTGGTCGTTGATCGTCTCGCGCGGCAATTGAATCTGCATCGCGGCGTTCGGCTGCTTCATTCCACGCGGCTGATGGTGCCGGCAGTCATCGGCTTGGTCCGGCCGGCGATCCTTCTGCCGTTCGGGATGGCTACCGGCCTGACAACCGCCGAACTGGAATCGATTCTGGCGCACGAATTGGCGCATATCCGTCGTCATGACTGGATTGCGAATGTCCTGCAGACAGTCGTTGAGACACTCCTTTTTTATCACCCGGCGGTGTGGTGGCTCTCTGGCCGGATTCGGGATGAACGGGAAAACTGTTGTGATGACCTTGCCATTTCCGTTTGTGGCGACCGTGTTGCGCTGGCCCGGGCGCTGGCGCGAATGGAGCAGTTTCGTGGCGGCGAGAAGCGATTATCGATCGCGGCCAGCGGCGGCTCGCTGGTCCGTAGAATCCGGCGGATTGCCGGAGCCCAATCCGCCCCTTCCCCGTCGTGGTGGCCGGCCGGTGCCCTGGTGCTGGGTGCGCTGACGGTTTTGGCCGGCAGCACGTGGATGACGACGGCGCGTACCGTGATGGCCAACGCTTCGCCAGACGCGACGGCAAAGGGACAACCGGAAATCGCCCTTCAACGCGCGTCTGAAGATTCTCCCGGGTCCGAATCCGGCCAGGACAAATTGGAACTTTCATTCCATATCCTCAACGCCGATGGCGAGCGTGTTTCCCACGTGGTCATCAATGCGTTTGGTCACGGGCGTTCGGCGGCGGAACTGGTCAGGCATTTCGCGGCTATTGACCATGACATCAGGCGATTCAGACCCGGCATCAGCACGACCAACATGGAAACAATCGTGTCGGCTGAACAGGCAAGCTATTTGCTGATCGATCGAATTGACGCAACCGAAGTCTTTTTCAATCTGCCGGAAGGATCGGGAATGCGGGCGGAGTTTCGCGGTGAAAAAGTCGAAATCAAAACGGGCGACGGGTCGACCACGATAGTCGTCACTGGCGGAAGTGTCGAGTTGATCGATGCGGTCGGTGTCATCCGAGCGGCGGCAACCGCCGACGGGGGTGCAGAACAACTGGTCGTCGAATGCCGCGAGTCGCTGGGCGAAGTCGTGATGACGATCAGGACGCAGCGGATCAAACCGGATGACGAATACCCGCAGCCGCCTGTGCAGGTCGTGATGAACCCGGACACCGGAGCACCTGACGATGAAGACGATCCGCCGCATCGCGCTATTCGCTACGAGATCATTCCGCCCGACAAACAGGGGGAGAATCCGATGCGGATGAAAATGAAATGGCGCTACATCATGAAAAGGCTGGCCGACGAAGCAACGGCGGAAACCGGGCTGTCGCTGGACGAACTGTTGTACGGCGAGGACGACGATGACGGGGAGTCCGGAAAGGAAGGCAACGAAAACATCGATCAGCCGCCACAAATTGACGACGCCAACGGCGCAGTGGACTGGGGCCAATTGGCGGAACACAGCGGACTGCGTTCCCGGTTGACGCTGTTGACGGAAAGCCCGGCGGTCGGCAGCCCGATTCGATTTCGGCTGGAGGTTCGGAATTTCGGAGACGAAGCGACCTCAATTGACCTGCAACGGTATGCGCCGTTTCGCGTATTTAAGGCGCAATTGCCCGACGAAACATCCGCGCCCTTTATTGCAATGACGCCGCAGACAACCGGCGAGGACAAGGTGCTTGCGCCGGGAGAGACGATTACCGTCTGGGATGACGTCGACGCGACGAGTCTGTATCTGCTGGAACCGGGACAATACACATTTCTTGCCAAGGGCGGCCAGTGGGCCACGCAAACAATCTGGCGTGACTCCAACTCGATTGTCGTCGAGATTGCCGAGGGCCAACAGACACCCCTCAATCGGCTGATTGGCGAGCTGCGCAGGAATCTGCCGGAAAACTGGGAGGTCGCCCGCGGCATGGATGGCAAGAGCGCCTTTCTGACGCACTTGCCGACCGACCTGAAACGGGATGCGACCGGCGTTCAAATCTGGGTTACGGAGGAAGAACTGGCGGACGATTTTGAGCTGGGAAGCGGCGACCGGAAACAGATTGTGACGCGGCTCGGCAAATGTGAACTGGGTTTCATGAACGTCGCAGCCCAGCCCGGAACACCAGAAATCTGGCCGGACTACCTCGATCATGTCCGAACTGCCGCGCGCACCGCGTTGACCTTCAACGCTGAAGGCGGCGGAGAATCGGACGATCAAGTCGACAAACAGGAAGCGAACACGAAAGAACTGCCGTGGATCGCCACTGGGAAATGGTAAGCGCCCGCATGGCGTTCCTGGAACTTGGGAAATGAGTCGTTGGAGTCGCGCGACTTCATTGGTTTCATTACGAAGTCCACGGTGTATCCAAATGTAAAAATCGGCTTTTTATTGACTGCCCGCAACGCTGGCCTCGTCGCGGAAAAATGCGTTGACCTGTCATCGCCGGCTGGTATGATGAATGTCATACTGCGAATTCCGTTGAGATTCCCAATTGAAGTGAATTGAGTAAACATGAGCACTGCGAAAATTGCCATTACGATCGACCAGCAGGTATTGTTACAGCTCGACCAGTGGGTCGAACAACAACGATTGCCAAGCCGGAGTCGAGCGGTACAACAGGCGATTCAGGAAAAACTTGAACGGGTTTCCCGTAAGGCCCTGGCCAGGGAATGCGGAAAGCTCGACCCGACTTTCGAGCGGGAACTGGCTGATTCAGGGTTGAATCTGGACACGAGGCAATGGCCCGAATACTGAGAGGTGATATCCGCTGGGCCGACCTCAATCCGGTTCAGGGCAGCGAACAGGGTGGTCGACGACCGGTTGTAGTGATCAGTGACAACGTATTTAACTCCCGGTCAGGTACGAACACTCTCTGCCGACCGCCTCGAATCAAAACTTGGCGCGGTTTCCAAAGAAGAACTCGAACAGATGATCGACGGCTTGAACCAGATCATTCGCGGCGATTGAGGCGGTCCTGTGTGGGATCAATTCCCGGGCAGTGAAATGCGGAAATCGACCATGCGCATTATCCTGTAAAGAACCGGTCGAACAGTATCGGGCGGGTTGACTCGCGGACAGGCAATCGTAGTGGAAGCCGCCAGGGCTTTCGACGCGCGGGCGTTCAAGCGCTGCTCAAGCCGAAACTCTCCGCGGGTACCGCACAACGTGACAGTTCCGCTGCTGATAGACGGGCGGCGCGCAACGCCTCGATGGTACGATCGTCGCCGTTCATCGGTTGTCTTTTGCCTTCTCGTCGTCCTGGTTCTTGCAAAAGCAGGAGCGGTCGATGTCGACGTCGGCGCGGCGCGATGCTTCGGCAAGCTGTCCGCGAACTTCCCGCGCCTCGTCCGCCTTGCCCTGTCGCTCGAGGCAATCGGCCAGTCCGGCGAGCGACCACGGATTCTTCGGTCGGCGCCGCAGGTCCTCGCGGTACTCCGCTTCGGATTCATCCAGGCGGCCCTGCTCGAGCAGCAAGGCGGCCAGCGCATGTCGTGCCGGTTGCATCCAGCCCCATGGCTCGTCGTAGTTCAGTGCGTCGTCGCGGCGGACGGCTTCACGCAGATGCCCGAAAGACCCGTCATAATTGCCTTTGCGGTATTCCAGTTCGCCGGCGATCATCGCTTCGGCGACGCCAAGAATGTCGCGCGACGTATTCTGAAACAACATGCTCGTTTCCGGAACGGCACCGCGGGCTTTCAGAAACGCCGCCTGTTCCGATTCCGCCTCGGCGACTCGCCCGGTCGCGGCCATCGCCACGGCGCGCGCGTAATGCCAGACGGCGCGGGACATCGGCAGGTAGTCCGCCGGTTCTGGCTCGCCGAGAATCTCTTCCCACATGCCGAAGCGAACCATGACGTGCAGCGGCATGGGCATGAAGGCGTCGAGGAAATCAACCTGTTCGCGAACCATCGCCTCGGGAACTTGCGCGGGGATTTCCCGGGCAGTTGACAGCGCCAGTTCGCGCTGGCCATCGAACATCGCGCCGTAAACCAGAAAGTGGTAGTTGTGCAGGCGGTAGAGCGAAAAGAAATTCAGCGGGCCGTGACGGCGCAAAAACGCCTTGTCACGTTCGATCGCCGCGGCGTTGGATTCGATCACTTTCGGGTAGTCGCCGACGAGGGCATAAATATGCGACGGCATATGCACCAGGTGCCCCGCGCCGGGCATGGCGTTCCGCAGGCGGTCGGCGGCGGCGAGCGCCTTTTCCGGATGCGGTGATGCTTCGATCGCATGAATGTAGAAATGGCACAGAGCCGGGTGTTCGGGCCACTGCTCCAGCGCCAATTCCAGCGTGGCAACGATCTCGTGCGTTTTTTCCGCCGGCTGGCCGTCGGGAGACCAGTGTTTCCACGGTTGCAGGTTCATTAGCGACTCGGCAAACAGGGCCGCCACCATCGCGTCTTCCGGATGCCGGCTGCGCAGTTCGCGCATCGCGTCGGCGTACGCCGAATTGGCCGGGCCACGCTCCTCGATTTCGGGAACCGGCGCCGGATATCGTTTGGCCAGGGCGGTGATTAGCCCTTTTTCAACGTCGCTGCAAGGGTCCGCGTGCAGTTGAGCGAAGCGCAATGCGAACGCGGCCTGGGCAATTTGCTGCGACTCGATTTCCATATTGTTGATGTTCGGACCCATGGCGTAAGCGATTCCCCACAGCGCCATGGCCATCGACGGATCGTGCTTCAACGCCTTCTCAAAACATCGAATGCCTTCCTCGTGATTGAAGGCGATACACATCGCCACGCCCCGGTCGAACCACAATTGCGCCTCCGGGGAACCGGTCGTCACGGGAAAGTGGAATTTCCCGATATCGTAATAGTCGTCAGCGCCGCCGGTTGGCACCCCGGATGGTTTGGCGGTCTGGGTCTGTGCGAGCGTCGGTGCAACGAACGGACTTTGATGGAAGATGCTTGCGCCTGTCACCAGGGCCATCACCAGGGCGAGTTTTGCCATTGAGAATCTCCTGCTTGCAATCGTTTCGAGCGATGATCGGTCGCGCCGGACACCCGCCCGCCGCAATTCCTATTGTATCTTATTGTTAGAAACGCGCTGCTTCCTCGCCACCGACCGCAAGATCATGCCGCGGATTTTTTGTGGTGTTTGTCGTGATTGCCCATTTGATCGACGCGGCGCTGACCTGGTCCATCACCAACAAGGGACTGGTCCCGAAAAAGCCGTTGCTCCGGCAAGAGATGTCCGGCAGTTATAGGAACGGCGGGATTTGACCGCCGCGGTTCGGCGGTCCTGGCGGTGGGGCCAGCTTCGGCCCCTTGGCAGCCGACGAGGGCACGCTTTTCCCCGACCCGGCGGCTCGTTGAGGTCAAGCGGCGACCTTGGGAAAAATCCTGTGCCAAAAGGGAACTTCTTCTCGTGAAAAAATGTCTTTTCGTATTGCGGGTGCGAACGGATCGGGTATATTTACCGGTTTTCACATCTCCGCCAGCGTAGCTCAGTTGGCAGAGCAGCGGTTTTGTAAACCGCAGGTCGTGGGTTCGAGCCCCTCCGCTGGCTTCGCACGCATCGCAAAATGCGTGTTGGCACACGGTTTGAACTTCGTGTTCAACGCGCGTCGCAACGGGCGTGCTACTCGCGGTTCGCGGCGTGTCGCTCGCGTGGTTGGCTGAGTTAAAAAAACAACGGGTTTCGGGGGGATACCGAAGCGGTCAAACGGGACAGACTGTAAATCTGTTGGCTCATGCCTTCGCAGGTTCGAATCCTGCTCCCCCCACTGGACGGGATACAACATCCATGGCGACGGCGTCGGCGCGAACGCAGTGTTCGGTTGCGAACGTTGTGTTCGGCCGCGAGCCGGTTGCATTTCGGTCGTTCGGTGTTCGGTTCGCGCGGAAATCCACAACGTTTCATTGGCGGGGTGTTAACGGACGTCATAATACGAGACAATCGAGA
>JBGTFW010000188.1:0-9603 GCA_041747075.1 Pirellulaceae bacterium | reverse complement strand
GGAGTGCCGCTGGACTGTTTGGTGGAATCGATGACGGTCATGTTTCCGGCTGGATCGTACGTCCAGGTCGTATTGACACAGTCCGGGGTGGTCCGGGTCTTTTGTCGGCTGGCGGTGTCGAAGGTCATGGTCGTCGTCTTGCCGCGTGGATCGATGATCCGGTCCTGGCGTCCGGCGTCGTCATACATCCAGGTCGTCAGCCCGTCGTCCGGATCGAGCATCGTCGCGCGGCGGTTGACGACTCCGGTAACGAAACCGCGTGACTTCGTTTTCCGGAGTGGTGATCGATTTGAGCCGAAAGCAAATGTCATAGGCAAATCGGGTAACGTCGCCCTCCGGATTGATCCACTTGATGAGCTGATCGTCGGCGTTGTACTCGAACCGCGTCAGCCGTCCGTCCGGATCGGTGATCGACCTGAGCAACTGCGTCAGCGGATCGACGTCGAAGGTCGTCGTTCGTCCCTGGCCGTCGCGAATCGAAACGAGCGGTCCCGCCGATCCGCCGTAGGTGTAGACGACTTGTCGCTCGTGCGGCCCGGTGATCGTCAGCGTCCGCCCGTCTTCCTCGCTCCGTTCGATCCGCCATTTCCGCCGCGCGGGATTGATCAGTTCGGTCAGGTAACAACGTTCGCCCGAACCGGTGCTTCCCGACCCCGCCAGTTCCTCGACCCACTGGTGATAGAGCTCCGACCAGCCCATTCCGCACGGTCCGAGCATGCTCTCGTCGTTGGCCAGACTATTATAAAAGAGGCGAAGCGGCGGGTCGGCTGGCCCACCCCCCGGCAGCGCGTACGACAAGACCAGATTGCCATTGTGCAGATTGACTGCCGCGGTCCCGGCGGCCGCTCCGCAGTTGTTGCCCATTTCCTCGGCGCGGAGGCGGTATCCGTTGACCAGTACACTGTGGGCGACGGCGCGATCGAGTGCGTTGGGCATCGGAGTGGCGGAGTACGCGGGCGCGACCCGCGCCCCGCCCCGGTTGTACGTTCCCGTGACCGGCTGGACCGGTTCGCAGAAGACTTCCTGATCGATGGTGCAGAGCATCGGCTGGTCGGCGCGGCACTCGGCCCCCGAAGCATCGACGGGGACCCCGGCAAAGGGTGTCGCGTAATTGACCGGAAGGATGTTGCGGACATAGCCGAATTCCAGTTCCGGGTAACTGTCGCACGCGGCGCTGCTGGAACTGGAACTGGAACTGGAACTGGACGACGAGGAAGAGAGCGAAGAACTGGACGAGGAGGAGGGCTGGGGACAGAGGACAAACTCGATCGATCGCGGGCCGGACGAGGAGGGCTGGGGGCAGAGGACAAACTCGATCGAACGCGGGCCGGACGAGGAAGAGGACGATTGGCACCCGTAGCAGAGGATCAGGCCGTCGGGCTGCTGTTCCATCCATGCCTGATTGGGCTCGTCGAAGCGAAGCGAATTGCGATCGAGATAGAGGGGCTGACAGAGACCTTCGCTGTCGGGCGGTTGGTACTCGACGAGCGTGGCCGCCCTCTTTCGGATCAGGATTCCCTCGTTCGGCACCGGCACGTTTTTCTCTCTCCTGGCGAATGGTCGCTGAGAACGTCAATTCACAACGGGTCCCTTCGGATTGTACGGCAAACTCGCATCCGGTGCAAAACTTGCATCGGGTGCATGGCGTCGCAGTTCGGGGCGCACATGTTCAACGGCCCGCGCGCGCTGGTCCGCTCACGGATCGAGGTTCAGGTAACGGATAATCCGTTCCACCTGGCAGTCCGGATCGTTCAGCAGATCGGCATATTCGACGTCCAGGTGATCAACCTGGCCAAGGAATTCGTGCTTTCGTTCCCAAAGCCAGTGTTGAACCGATTCGCATTGTTCATAGGAGATGTTGAGCCAGTTTCGCGACCGCCGTGATCGACTTTTCAGTGAGGCGATGGATTCGTCGAGCGGTCGGCTCGCATGGATACCGCATCTAACCCGCAAACTGACAGCCTACGCTGCGGCATCCATGCCTGCGCTCCTCAGGCGGCGTCCATGCCACTGGCGGGGTGTCATTCGCCGACGTCCATGT
Organism: Pirellulaceae bacterium; assembly: GCA_041747075.1. GTDB lineage: Bacteria > Planctomycetota > Planctomycetia > Pirellulales > Pirellulaceae > CAJQPP01. Next base: position 7,562 of record JBGTFW010000188.1, on the reverse strand, counting down.
CGGCGTCGTTGGCTATCGCGAACATTCACGTTCTATCGTAAATCGAATGGCCGCGCGTTTGCGCACTTCAAGCCGTTTCGTTCCATTGGAACGTAAACTCAGTGTTCCGCCGCGTGGTGAAATCTCTCGCTTCGGCTACTTCCCTATGCGGGCGGTTGCCAGACTTCACTTCCAGTTAGATCAAGAACCGACGATTCCATTTCCTGCCAGATCGGTTCGTAAAACGTACGCATGCGTGACTGTGCCTCAGCGCTTCCATTAGACGTCAGCCATTCAAGATAATGCGTCCTTTCCTTGAACCAGAAGTACCGATGACGTTCGATATTTTCTTCACCAAGAAGGGAAGGGATGTTATGCAACAGCTCAAGTTCTGCATTCATCCACGATGAATCCTTCGAGCGTGGAAAGCGTGGAAAGGGTGGAAAGGGGGACATTGTAGGGACATTGTACTTTTTTGGGGTCGAGGATGGTCGCGTGCAGCCTTTCAAGGTGACGCGCGAACAGGTCGACACGCTCAGCAATGAGTCGGTTCTTCCGAAGGAATGGAACGCAGACACGGAGACACGAAGGTCGAGAGGGTCTCCGGGGCTTCGCACGTCGGTCGTCGCGCCGATGTCGCGTCGCCGGCTCACTCGACAACAGTGCAACGCCAGTTGGCGGCGTCGATGGTGTGCGTTTCGGCGACGAGGCGGTTGGAGGAAGTGATTGGTGGGCGCGGGTGCGGCGAGGTTGTCTCTCTCAAGAATTTCCCCCTCACCCCGACCCTCTCCCCCTCGAAGCGGGGGGAGAGGGGGCAGAGATTGGCTGTCATTCATCTGCGGAATCGGCGCAATCCGCGGACCCGAACTGTTGACAGTCCGGCTACGTTCGACGGCTCCCTTGATCTGCGGAATCGGCGCAATCCGCGGATCCGAATTGTTCCAACCCGATCGTGCAGGCCCGTGAAAATTCGCTAAACTGGTTGGCCATGAAAACCGGTGTCGTGATCCATGGCTGCAATCTGCACATCGAAAACTGGCGGCACGTCGCGTGGGGCGATTCACCGGACCGTCCCGGCCGCATCCCGCAAGGCATCCTTGTTGCGTTGCGTTTCGACGCCGAGGTGATCGTTATGGGGACGGGTGCGTCGGAAGCACCCTTCCATTTTGGCGAGTCCGACGACGAGGCTCCCATCGCGGAAGCGGAGTATGCCCGGCGATACCTGTCGGAGTTCTTTGACGAACTGCGACAATTCCGCGTGATCAACGAGGAACTGAAGCGGAGCGGTCCGGAGTCGTTCCCGGCCTGGCGAGAATCACTACTTGAAAAAATCGTGCTTGACGTCCGGTCGCGCAATACGCTGGAGGAAATTGAGAATGCCTCGGCGATCTTTCTCGAACGCGGAATTGGACAGATCGTTCTGGTTTCGAGTCCCTCGCACGTCGTCAGATGCCTCCGTGACGCGGCGGGTTTGTATGCGCGCGAGCCGCATTTCGCGCATCTCCAGTGCAATCTGCTCGCCACCCCGTCGGTCACCTGTTACGAAGGAAGCACGCCCGACGACGTCGTTGTGGTCGAGCCGCCGCACCGTCCCGATCGCCACGTGTTGCCCACGCATCGGCGGATTCAGCGAATGCTCGATCTTCAGCAGATGGCCGGGGGCGAACTGGTCAACCTGATCGAGGACTTTGACGAATTGCTGCAGCACTATGAGCACCTCATGTTTCAACGTGGCAAGTCGAGGGGTCCATGACTTTGCGTCACGCCGCCTTGCGATAGCGGCATTGGCGATCGAGCAGGGCGTCGAGCGTGCAGTCGGGATCGTGAAGCGGCGCATGGGTTTCGGCATAGTCCACCGCGGACCGCAGGTAATGAGAATAGTGGCGTGCGATCTCATCGACCGCCGCCGCGAGTTCTGTCGGATCGGCGACGATCATTCCGACGCTTGAAAGCGGAATTTCCGTTTCGCTACCGCTGTCGAGAAAGGAGAATTCCGCATTGCCCAGCGTGATCGAGGAATCGTTGTAGGCGTTTCGAAAGACAAACTCGCAGCGGGCCATTCCCGCCGGGCAGCGAAACATGGCAAGTGATTCGCCGCCAACCTCTCGTCGCGAAAGTATCTGGCGGGTTTCCCCGGTCAGCGCTTGCGCTTCGTCGAAAAAGCGGACGGTAATGTTGACGAATTCTTCCCGCTCGCGAGGCCATTGCCAACGAAACCGGACGACGACATTTTGCCATCGTCCGCTGGTCAACGGTTCGTACCAGCAGCGAAAGGGATTGCGCAACTGGTCAAAACTGATCACGCCGCGCGCCAACGGGACATTGCTGCACGAATCGCGCGCGGTCTGGTCCACCGATACCGACTCGACTTGGCGAGAGCAACGGGTTACTTGCTCAATGTGCCGGAAAACGGATTCGGAGACTTGCCGCGAGAGCCAGCTTCCCGCCGGGACGATCACCGGTTTGCCGGAGGCGAGAAACTCGCCGAGAATCCCCGCGCGGCGGGCATAGTAGCGGCGGCCGTCATAGTAAAGCAATCCGATATCCGACCGCGAGATCAACTCCCGGTACCGGTCGTCGGGTAGCGGGTGGGGATGCACATGCACTCGTTGACGGTAATCGGCTTCCGACACGATCTTGTCGGCGTCACGGCCCAATATTGCCCGCCGTCCAAACGTTCGCGAGTCGGCACCCTGCAAGTGCAACTCCACCGGGATCGAGCCGGGTCGGGGATTCCCAAGCCCGGCGATCAATCCGCCGAGATATTGTTTCTGTGCCTTTTCGCGTCGAATCGCGCCCGCGACCGTCAATCGCAAGGGTCGATCGACAGGCGCAATCCGCGAGTGGTTTTCCGCCAGTCGCGGTTCGATCGGGTAGGGAAGCGGTTCAAAACGGACGAGCCGGAATTCCCGGTATTGTTCCAGCAGTTCGCTCGACGTTGCGTAAAACCTGAGCGTGTGATAGGGAACGCGCGCCAGCGCCGATTGAAAGCACTCGTGAACGAGACGCCGCGCCGCTGACTGTCGCTCGTACTCCGCCGGGCGGCCCGAGTAAATTCCGAAATGAAATTGAACATGCCACGTCGGGAGCAGCGAACGCGGCTGGTTGGAAAGGAACCCCGCCAGACCCATCAGGTCCAGTTCCGACATGGTTGTAAAGAAAACCTGATCGCTTTCGTCGAGAATGTAGCCGTCAAAAAAGCTTTCACAATCCTCCGCAAAGCGAGAAATCCAGTGACTCCGGGCGCGGACGTTCCGGGCGCGACGACGATTGTTCCACCAGCGCCGCAGCGGTCCCGCGCCGGTTGAGGTTTCCGTTTGTCGCGTTGGCCCGGTGTGCCGAAGTTCCGCCAGTCCCGCCAGGTAGCTGAGCGACGTGTAGACCGTTTGCCGAAAGTGCGGACGCACGTCGCCGAGTTGTTCGAGCGAGACGGCGGCGGCTCGGTCGAGCGTTCGATTCGTCGCGATGACGGGGCGGACGCCCGCCGAATTGGCGGATCGGGCGAGCAAGCGCACATAATCAAAATGGTGGTTGCCGCCCTGGGTCAGCGATTGATCGATGATAAACAGCCTGGTCAACGCCACGCTCCTTCGCTTCACAAGGCAACTTTCCCGCGATCCAGATCGCCGGGTCAACTTCGCGGTTTTTGGCGGCGGATCGTAGTCGAGGCGCCTTCGTCAAGTCAATTGCAGCGCGCCGCCGTTGCCATCCGGCGTCCTGGAACGAGCGACCGGTCGACCGGTTTTGCCCAGAATCTGCGGTTGACCGCTGAATGGGGAAACTTGTACAAGTCGCCCAGGTTGCCGCGCCCGTGGCACAACCACCGATCGCTTCGTCAAATTTTCGGCAAAACGCCATCAATTGCCATGAGACACGTCGTCATCCTTCCCTGGTTCTGCGACGAGGAAGTCCAGCGTTACCTGAGAATCGTGGCGCGGATCGCGGAATTTCCCCGACAGTCCTGCCGGTGGAGTTTTCTCCTCGCGGCCAGTCCCCGAACGCCGCCCGACGATCGATTATACAAGGCGTGCGCGGCCGTTGCGCCAACCACGATGTTCCAGTGTCCGACCCAGGTCTTCGGGTATCCGGCCGGTCCGACGGCGATGTTCTGGGACTGCATGGATTATATTTCGCACCACTGCGAGAAGGACGGCGGGTTCGCCCTCTGGCTCGAATCGGACATGGCACCGGTCAAGTCCGACTGGCTGGAACGGCTCGATGCCGAGTGGCGCGCGGCGAACGAGCCATGGCTGATGGGGTGTTACGTCCCGCACGTCTACAAGTCGCGGTTGTTGCGCCGCCGCAAGTTACTGCTCGACGCGCACGTCAATGGCGGTGCCTGTTACGGCAAGTCATTTTCACATGCCATGCCGTCGTCGGTTCGCGCGGGAGTTTTTGACGTCCAGGTCTACCAATACGCGTGCCGTGCCGGTCGCGTTGCCGTGACGGAGTTGATCGATTTTTCGACAACCGAGCGAGCACGCCGCGATGTCCTTGATCCGGGAAAAGTCGTCCTGCACGGCTATTTGCAAGACAAGGACCGTTTCATTGACGCCTGTCTCGCGCCGATGACCGAGGCCGAACGGCGCGGAGCACACTGGAATCCGGTTTACGATTCGCTCGAGAGTTTTCGTCGCCGGCTCCGCGTCTGGCGGGTTCGCCGCGGCCAGCAGGCGATGTTTGAAAACATGTTACTGGCCAAGCGCCGCGACCGCGCATCGCGCCGCGCCGCGTGAGTTTGGATTATCGAACACGTTCGTGGTGCCGCCTTCAGGCGGAATCGGACCCTGAAATATTGCCCCCAAGACCGGCTAAAAGCCGGAACTACAAACAAGATTCCGGCTAAAGCCGGAACTACAAACAACCGACTTTGCCCGTGTCAATCATCGTCGATCATTTCAGCACGTTTCCGCACGGCGGTGCCGGGACCGCAGCGCGTCGATTGCACCACCAACTGGTTGAACGCGGAATTGCCAGCCGATTCAATTACTGGCGAGACGAAACGGGCCAGAAACTGGACTCGTCGTACCGGCAAACCGAATTTGAAACGCCTGGCCGGTTGCCGATTCTCGGCGCGGTCTCCGGGCAACTGGAACGAAGACGGCGGAGGACGATTTGCCGCCTTCACGACCACCACGTTGCGAATCGCCCCGGCCCCCACGAACTGTTTTCAATTCCCTGGTCGCTGGAAAGGACTTCGTTCGATTTTCACACGCTCGGCACCGATGTGGTCCACCTGCACTGGATGTCTTTTTTTATCGATTACGCCAGCTTCTTTGGCTCCATACCCGACCGTTTTCCGATCGTCTGGTCCCTGCACGACATGAATCCGCTCACCGGTGGCTGCCATTACAGCGATGGATGCAGTCGTTTTACGGTTGGTTGCGGCAACTGCCACCAGATTGCTTCGCCGGGGGAACGCGACGCATCATGGCATGCGTTTCGCGAAAAGCGGCGGGCGCTGCGGAACAAGCACATACACGTCGTGACTCCCAATCGCTGGCTCTCTGACCTCGCCCGCCACAGTCCGATTTTTCCTCCGGGGACGGAATTTCACCTGATCCGGCTTGGTCTCGACGAAACGGTCTTTTTCCCGGTCGACCAGCGCGCCGCGCGGCGGCAACTGGGCGTGCCGCCCGACCGCCCGCTTATTGCGTTTGGTGCCGAGGATATCGGCAACCACCGAAAAGGATTTCACCACTTGCTCGCCGCGTTGCGGAGAGTCCGCCGGTTTCTGCCGGATATTGAGTGCCTCGTGTTCGGCAACGGAAAGCTTCCCGATAGCCGTGGCGACTTGCCGGTCTTCCATGAATTTGGTTATGTCGACGACGCCGATCGCCAGAGGTTGATCTACTCGGCCGCCGATCTTTTCGTCCTGCCGAGTCGCGAAGACAACCAGCCCCAAACGGCGCTCGAATCGATGGCGTGCGGGACACCGGTCGTTGCCTTTCGCGCGGGAGGCATTCCGGAGTTTGTCGTCGATGGGGAAACCGGGCTCATTGCGCCGCTGGGTGATGAAACGGCGATGGCGCTTTGCATTGAGAAGCTGATTTGTGAGCCGGCGCTGAGAGCGGCGCTCGGAAGAAACGGACGCCGGGCAGTTGAACAGAACCACACGGCTGCGCGCCAGGCCGCCGAGTACATGGAACTCTACGACAAGATCATTGACCAGTCGCTTCCCATTGAACGCCAGTCACCTGGTCGAGGACTGCCGCTGACCGCGACCCGCGGCCTTGCAAATTCCCCCCTCACCCCGGCCCTCTCCCACAACGTTGATTGGGAACGCTGAAAAGGTTTGGGGGAGAGGGAGCCCGGGTTGGCCGCGCCGCAACCGATTTGTTTTCGGGGAACGGGATTTTTCATCAGCCCGGGACAAGGCGCACGAGGTCGTGGCCTTTGGTTTGAGTGTCGAACAATTGTTCCCAACCCTCTCCCGGTGGAAGCGTGTTGGGCAACTACTTCTAAATCTTTTTCGGGCGGTATCCTTTTCCCGGTGGGGTACGTGATTGCCGCCCGTTTTTCCTTTCCTTGCCGCTTGGCGGCTCGTCGATGGTGTGGACGTATTCGCCGCGAAAGCGATTGTTTGCGTCCTTGCGCCGCGCTTCAAGCGCCTCGCGCGGAGGAGCAGCCGGGATCAGACAGTCGCAACCGTCGCCGATCAGGTCCTTGCGACCGGCCTGCTCAAGCGCCCGCCGCACATCAAAATAATTTTCGGGCTTGAAAAACTGCATCAACGCCCGTTGCAGTTTTCGGTCCTTCAGGTGTTTGGCGATATGAACGGGCTTTTTGGTAAATGGATCGATGCCTGTGTAGTACATCGCGGTGGCGACGTCGAAGGGTGCCGGAATAAAGTCCTGGACCTGATCGGGTTTGTAGCCCCCTCGCTTGAGCATGACGGCAAGATGAATCATCGCATCGAGATCACTGCCCGGATGGCTTGCAATGAAATAGGGGACGAGATACTGCGATTTCCCGGCCTTGACGGATTCCCGCCGGAATGCCGCGGCGAACTCGTCGAAGTCGTCGTTATCGGGCTTTCGCATCTTTTCCAGCACGCGGGGGTCGGTGTGCTCCGGAGCGACTTTCAGATGCCCGCCCACGTGATGCCTGGCAAGCTCGCGCATGTACTCGGGCGCGCGGCGGGCAAGGTCCATGCGGATTCCACTTGCAACCAGCACTTTCCGGACGCCCGGCGTTTCGCGTGCTTCCTTCATCAACTGGACGAGCGGGCCGTGATCGGTACCCAGCAACTTGCAGATTTTCGGATGAACGCACGACTGGCGGCGACAAACGGCTTCGACTTCGGGCCGCGAGCACTTCATCTGGTACATGTTGGCCGTTGGACCACCGATATCACTGATCGTTCCCTTGAAATCCGGATCGCTCGCCATCGCGCGCACTTCGTCCAGCACCGATTCGCGGCTGCGGCTTTGCACGATCCGTCCCTGATGAGCCGTGATCGAACAGAAAGTGCATCCGCCAAAACAGCCGCGCATGATCGTAACGGAATCCTTGATCATTTCGTGCGCGGGAACGGGTTCGGTGTACGAGGGGTGCGGACGCCGCGTGTAGGGAAGTCCGTA
>JBGTFW010000187.1:0-6650 GCA_041747075.1 Pirellulaceae bacterium | reverse complement strand
CCATGTCACGAAAACCGCTTCCCCTGCTGTTGCTGGTCGACGACGATCGACATTTGCTCGAATCGATGGCGGATTGGCTGGGAACCCAGGGATTTCAGATTGTCGCTGCGCGGACGGTCGCCGAGGCAAGGTACGAAATTGAACGCGCGCCGCTGGAGCTTGCGCTGGTCGATCTGCAACTGGGGGACGGCGACGGCTTTCAGGTCCTCGAACAGTGCCGCGCGAGCCAGCCGAAAGTGCCTGTCATCCTGATGACCGGATATGGGACCGTCGAGACCGGCATCGAAGCGTTGCGCGCCGGTGCGCATGACTTGCTTACCAAGCCGTTGATTGACGAGGAGTTGTTGATGGCGCTTCGTCGCGCGATGTCGCAGCAGCAAATTGTCGAGGAAAACCGGAATCTGAAACGTCAGCTCGATACACGGTTCCGCCTCGAGAGTATCATTGGCGATGCGCCACAGATGCAAAAGATATTTGAAGTGATTGAAAGCGTGGCCGACACCCGCGCGACGGTCCTCATCACCGGATCCAGCGGGACGGGAAAATCGATGATCGCGAGGGCCATTCACCGCGCCAGCGGTCGCCGTGACAAGCCCTTTGTCGAGGTCGCCTGCGGCGCGCTGCCGGAGAGTCTCCTCGAAAGCGAACTGTTCGGCCACGTGGCGGGTGCCTTTACCGGCGCAGTCGGAAATCGTGAAGGCAAATTCGCGCAAGCCGATGGCGGAACGATCTTTCTCGACGAAGTCGCAACCGCCTCGCCGGCCCTTCAGGTCAAGCTGCTCCGCGTGCTTCAGGAACTGCAATTCGAACAGGTTGGCGGGACGAATACGTTTACGGTTGACACACGGCTCATTCTCGCCACCAACGAGGACCTGCAAGCGGCGGTTCGCGACGGTCGTTTCCGCCAGGACCTTTACTATCGGGTGAACGTGATCAATCTTCAGATTCCGTCGCTCATTGAACGCATTGGCGACATCCCGCTTCTTGCGAGTCACTTTCTTGAGGAAATCTGCGAGAGCACCGGGAAATCGTTTGACGGATTTGACGCAGTCGCGCTCAACGCCATGCAGTCGTACAACTGGCCCGGCAACGTTCGCGAGCTGCAAAACGTCATTGAGCGGGCCGTCCTCCTCGGCCGCGGCCAGCGAATTACCATTGTCGACTTGCCGACGCATATCAGTGCCGGCGTCCCCGTCGCCAGCGCGGCATCCAGCGCGCGGCAAACGCTCAAGGATGCGCTTGAAGGCCCTGAGCGCCAGATCATCCTGCAGGTCCTTCGCGAAAACGACTGGAACCGCAACGAGACGGCGGACCAGTTGGGCATCAACCGCACGACGCTCTATAAAAAAATGAAACGGCTGGGACTGGAAAACCCGAGGGCCGTCGGCTACCCAACGGCTGGTTGATCCTTTTCCGTCTCCGAAACGACGCCCTCGTTTCTTTCGTCTCGTGGCAATTGTCGTGACGGAACCCCGAGATGCGGTTCTCATTTCCCTTGCCGCGGTCGATGGGATAGAATGGTCCATCCTGGTTTTCGCCGGTATCCTTGACAGGCAGGCATGAGACTTCGCTTTTTGGTTTTTCTCGCGATTGCCGGATCTGGATTCGCTGCGCGGATTGTTGCCCAGGAACAGATTCCTGAAGCCCAATGGCGGCGCGGCTATCACGGTTTCGCGATGATTTGCCGGGGAAATGGACTGGAGCCCCGATCGGCTGGTGAATGGGCGCGCACCGATCCGCGGAAGACGCTGCTGGTCATTCTTGGAGTCGCCGAACGCTCGCCCCTGAACCTCGCCGATTACGTGGCTGCTGGCGGGTGCGTGCTCGCGGCAAGCGATCGAACCGACGTGCGAACGCTGCGGCCTTTCGGAATTCGCTTTTATGGCCGGGATGTCCGAACCCGCGGAACGCGAGACGCCTTCAATGGCTGGCGCGATTGTCCGGTGTCGAGACGACTCAACGACGATCACCCGGTCACGCGCGACGTGACGTCCGTCGTGACCAATCGCCCCGGATTACTGACTTTGGTTCCGACGCGCACCGGCGACGCGACGGAACTCGCATGGCTGCCGTTGCTCGAGGAATTGCGGCGCGACCAGCTCCTGATGGCCGCCGTCGAGCATGAATCGGGCGGGAGGATTCTCGCACTCGCCGATCCATCGGTCCTGACCAACCAGATGCTGCTCAGCGGTGACAACGCCCGGCTGGCGTGGCAGGCGGTCGAGTGGCTCAAGTCGTCGTCACCCGAACGCAATCATCTGTTGCTGGTCGTCGACGGTGCGGCGACGCAGCCGACGGAACTTGAGAATTCGGAGATACTCCTCCCTCCGCCAACGCGTGACGAAGTGCTCAAGGCCCTGCGAAATCTCCCACCCGACAAACTGATCGAGTTCGGGAACACGGTGGCGGCGGTCGTTGAGGAGGAGGGGATAGTGAACGAATTTCTCGGGTCGATCATGCGCGACGTCCCGCCCCTGGAGTGGAAGCGCTTTCTGCTACTCGCGGCGACGCTCGTAATCGCCGGAATACTGTGGTTCGGGTTCTTCACGCGCGACACGCTGCCCGATCATCTGGCGGCGCTCGCGCGGCGGCGCACTGGCAGGGGCGAAGTTCGGCCATTCACGGGTCGCGAGCGCCGCGCGCTGGAGGTGGAAGAACGCGCGTGGGCGGCGCGGACACTGGTCGATCAACTCCTTCGTCGAATTACCGGAGGGGGACTTCGCGGAGCGTCGCGTCGCGCCGGGAACATTCGCTTGCTTCCCGGACAACGTTCTCTCGATCACAATCCGCCGCGCGAAATCCGGAAAATGGCGCGACGGGTTCGCCGCGCCAAGCCACAATGGTGGAAGCCGCGAAGGCTGAAGCGACTGGAATCGCGAATCGCCACGTGGCGGCAATTGCACGACGAGGGACGTCTGGTCTACGATGCGATCGACTCAACCGTGGAAAAGCCGTGAACGACACGATCCAGATCCATCAAATCGCCGAAGACGCCGGTGCGACCGGGCGGTTGATCAGTGCAGCGCTCGACGAGATTCTTGTCGATCTCCATTCGGTGGTCGAACAGGTCCTTATCGCGGTGTTCGCTGGCGGGCACGTGTTGCTGGAAGGCGTGCCTGGGACGGCAAAAACGACGCTTTGCCGCAGCCTCGGCCGCGCGCTGGGGATGGATTTCCGGCGAATCCAGTTCACGCCCGACCTGCTGCCGAGCGACGTTACCGGAACGCGAATTCTCGACCGTGCCGCCTCGGCGTTCGTGCTGCAAAAGGGGCCGGTCTTTTGCCAGTTACTGCTCGCTGACGAATTGAATCGCGCGCCGGCGCGAACCCAATCGGCGTTGCTCGAGGCGATGCAGGAGCGGCAGGTGACGATCGAGGGAGAGACCCTTCCGCTTCCCCGTCCGTTCATCGTGCTGGCGACGCAGAATCCCGTCGAGCAGGAGGGCGTCTACCGACTGCCCGAGGCCCAGCTCGACCGGTTCATGTTTCGCGTGCGAGTCGGGTACCCGGATCGCGAACATGAAATCGAGTTGCTCGACAAACCGGTCCTTAACGAACACCCGGTCGAAGAAGTCTGCTCGCCGGAAAAGATTCTTCGTCTCCAGGGGTTCGTCGATTCGGTTCACTGTTCCCGCGAGCTGCGCGAGTACGTCGTCGATGTGATCCGCAAATCGCGCGCTCACGAGGACGTCTTGCTGGGCGGCAGTCCGCGCGCCGGGATGTACCTTCTCCGCGCTGCCCGGGCGCGCGCCCTGTTGCACGGTCATTCGTTCTGCACGCACGCTGATATTCAGGCGATCGCGGCACCGGTGCTCGAACATCGCATCATCATTCGTGCGGAAGCGGAGTTGTCAGGTCGCCATGTCGCGCAAATCGTCGATGAAATCGTCCGTGGTGTTCCCGTTCGCCAGTAGTATCCAGACCGGAGCCGTCGCGTGTTGACCGCCCGCGGAAGTGTCTTGCTCGTGATCGCCGCAATCGGACTGACTGCCGGTTTGATTATCTCCCGTCCGGACATTGCGCTCGGCGGTTTGGTGATCGTTGTCTGGATCGGGCTGAACTGGCTGGGCATGTTGTGGCTCGCCTCGCGGCGGACGCTGGTTGACGACGTTTCAAGGGTGGTGAACGGCCAGGTGGCGACGCGACTGGTGTTGACGATTGGCCAATCGGTCGAAGTCCGGACGCAATGGAGATTTCCAGGCGATCGGGCGGGCCTGGTTTTCGACGTGCGCGATGAACTGCCCGATTGGTTTCAACTCACGGCCCCCGCGGCGCGATATTGCGGCCCGAGGCCGCCGGGCGGCCAGGGAAGGCTGAACTTTGAAATTCGTCCCGTCGCCTGTGGTCGTTTCGAGTTACCGGGTCTGGCTGTGGAAGTCACCGATCGCGCGGGACTCTTTCGCCTCCGTCGCTTTGTCCCCTGTCGCCAGTCGGTAACGATCCTCCCATGGTTGATTCGCCCGCAAACGACGACGCCCGTTGTAAAAACTCATAACATCCAGGCGGTTGCCGGCCATCACGCATGGCGTCGCGCGGGGATCAGCGCGGAGTTGCTCGGCATTCGCGACTATCGCGCGGGCGATCCGCCGCGCACGATCGCTTGGAAGCCGACCGCGCGGACCGGCAAGTTCATGAGCCGCGAATTTGAAATGGAAGTTCCCGTGCGCAGTACCTTGATCTGCGGCCTCGCGGATTGGCATTTTGCCGGTCGTCACGGGGAGGGTTCCATTGGAGATCGAGTGATCACTGCCGCGGCCTCGATCGGGCGACTGTTGCTGGCCGATCGCGATCCGGTGGCACTGGTGCTCGCCTCGGACAAGGGTGCGAGCCGTTTGCCGCACGGTGCCGGGGGCCGCCAGCTTGTTCGACTGCTTCATCATTTGCTCGATGCGACCGGGCGATTTCACGGCGGTGGAAATTTGCGCGGCAAGGAACTGGAGCGTGCGGTTCTGGAATCGGTTTCACGCCGTTTCCCGGAATTGCTGGATGCGCGGTTTAATTCGCTGCCTTCGCTGCAATGGCGCTGGTTCCCGACAGCGCGGCGAACCGATTTATCACGCCGCCGCCTGGCTCTGGCGCTTTGTCAATTGCTGGAATTTCCGCCCGGCGACGAGTTTCGGCTGGCCTGTGACCGCCGCGCGATGGCTGACGCCTGCCGCCACTATGTCAGGAAATTTGGCGCGGCGGGGCCAGCGCGGCCGGCTTCGACACGGATTGTTACGACCGATCAGCGGCTCGAACTGATCGGTCACCTCGCGCAGTGTCTTGTTCAGGCGCGCTCGCGTGCGCGCGACCATGAACTGTTCGTCGTGATCAGCGAATTTGGCGGTGAAGAATCGGTCGCGCGGCGGCTGACGGACGCCATTCGCGTCTGTCGCGCCGCTCGGCACCGGGTTCTCGTCGTCGATGCGCCCGCCGAGTCACCCGGAACCCGCCCGTTGGACGCGACCGTTGCGCGGATGGTCGATCAGGGTGTGTTGCGCGGCGACTCGCGGCTTGATCCCGCATGGGCACATGAATTGACGCGGCTGGGAGTCCATCACGCACAGCTTGATGACCCGGCGTTGATGCAGATCGTCGTGCGTGAACTGGAACTGATCCGCTCCGGCCGCGGTCGCACGAGTTTCGGGAGGGTTTAGTCATCCCCCAGCGCGTCATCATCCCCAAAGCGTCATCCTCGCGAAGGCGGGGACCCAGGCGCTTCAGCCCCATCCGTCATTCCCGCGCAGGCGGGAAACCAGGCGATTCAGCCCCACCCGTCATTCCCGCGCAGGCGGGAAACCAGGCGCTTCAGCCCCATCCGTCATTCCCGCGCAGGCGGAAACCAGGCGATTCAGCCCCACCCGTCATTCCCGCGCAGGCGGGAAACCAGGCGCTTCAACCCCACCGTCATTCCCGCGCAGGCGGGAAACCAGGCGCTTCAGCCCCACCCGTCATTCCCGCGCAGGCGGGAAACCAGGCGCTTCAGCCCCATCCGTCATTCCCGCGCAGGCGGGAAACCAGGCGCTTCAACCCCACCCGTCATTCCCGCGCAGGCGGGAAACCAGGCGCTTCAACCCCATCCGTCATTCCGGCGCAGGCGGAAACCAGGCGATTCAACCCCACCCGTCATTCCCGCGCAGGCGGGAAACCAGGCGCTTCAGCCCCACCCGTCATTCCGGCGCAGGCGGGAAACCAGGCGCTTCAGCCCCACCCGTCATTCCCGCGCAGGCGGGAAACCAGGCGCTTCAACCCCACCCGTCAGTCCCGCGCAGGCGGGAAACCAGGCGCTTCGCAAGGCATTGAGCGGCAGCAAAGGCCGTCGCGCGGCTCAAGGCACTCGATCCCCGCCTTCGCGGGAATGACGCGCTTCGCGGGGATGAGGATAGTTCCATCAAGCCGCGAAGCGGCGGCACGTCGTCACACGCCGCATCGGGGAGGGCGATTCGATGCAACGGTTGTGTCGCCGCTTCGCGGCTTCGCCAATGGGGCGATCGGGTACATGGGGTTTCGTCTGCCTCCGGCAGACTGCACCCCATGCTTTAGGCTGTCGTGGCAACCGATGTTGTAACAAAGGGCTTGCTGTTTCATTCTGTTTGCTCCCGCGAAGGGATCAATACTCGCAGGTGTCGTGCAAGATAGGGTTGCCTGGGTTCGGGGATTTCCTTTGTT
>JBGTFW010000186.1:0-7943 GCA_041747075.1 Pirellulaceae bacterium | reverse complement strand
TAAGCGTGCCCTCCCGAACCGCCGATTTTCGACTGGAGATACGTGGTGGACTGTACGATCGGCGCGCAAAGCGACCGGTGTTCATTCAATAAGGGCGGCTGGACCAACAGCGTTTCCAGCGTCAGGTTTGAAGTCCCGGACGGCTCAATAGCCCCGGAATCATAATACTTCGACATGCCGTGATCTCCTCACGGCATCAAAGTCGGCCAACAGACGCGAGCCTGGCAACGGACGCCGTTGCCAAAATTTTGACGAAACTCGCCATTGCGATTTCGCCCGCATCGGAACAAGCCCGGACGATCCGGGTCAGCCTCGGCACCGTGGCGACTCGCAGTCGCTCGGTTGCCGCCGAAAGGCACGATGCACTTTCGGAACTCTTGATGCCAGCCCAGATTTTGCGCGGCGAAAAGCCGCTGTCAAGCCATATTTGCAAATTTTTTCGGACAGCAATTCCCTACCGAATCGCGGCCTGTTGGCGCATTGGACCTGGAGTGAAACAATTCCTCAACAAGGAAAACCCCGTTTCGTCATCAAGGAAAAAACCCATGTCCGCCGCGATTCGCTCGCTCATCCAGTCCGGTACCAAACTCTGGCTCGATTCCATTGACCCCGACCTAATCCGGCGAAACCGGGCGCTCGGTGCCACTGGGGCGACAAGTAACCCGATCATTGTCGCCGATCTGATCAAGACCGGACGGTTCGACTCGCGGCTGATGGAGCTGGCACACGATGGGCTGGACGATTCGGCGATTGCCTGGACGATGACCGACGAGCTGGTTCGCGACGCCCAGAAAACCTTTCACGGCGTCTGGCAATCGACCGCCGGGAACGACGGCTATGTCAGCTATGAACTCGACCCGTTGCTCGAAGACCCCGACCTGGGTCCGCCTCATGACGAAAGGGTTCGGCGTTATATTGAGGAGGGGATGCAAGCCAACGAGGGTCACGACAATCGCATGATCAAGGTCCCCGCCACGCCGGCAGGCATCGAGTCGCTGGAGGAACTGGTGGCTGGCGGCGTCAACCCGAACGTGACGCTGATTTTCTCCGAGCGGCAATACGACGCGGCGCGCGACGCCGTCTGGCGCGGTGCCCGGCGGAGGCGGTGCCTCGATCGCTTCAAGAGCTGTTACAGCATCTTTGTTTCGCGCATCGACGTTTACACCGAGTCGCACTGCTCCGGATTATCGTCCGATGCGCAGGGTCAAGTGGGGATTCTCAATGCGCAGCGAATCTGGAAAAGGAATCTCGATTTCTGGCAAAGAGGGCAACATTGCCCTTTGCTCCAGGAGATCATCTTTGCGAGCACCGGCGTCAAGAAGCCATCCGATCCGCCGTGGAAATACGTTGCGGCTCTCGCGGGGAGCGACATCCAGACGAATCCTCCGGCGACCAACGACGCCGTCGCCGCCAGCGAGTTGACATTTTCCCGGCGCGTCGACCAGTTACCACCGGCGACGGTGATCGGGGAAATCGACAAGATTGTTGACTTCGACCATATGGAGCAAACGTTGATGGAAGAAGGCATTGCGAAGTTCGCAAATCCCCAGCGTGCCCTGCTCGACCTGATTGCGAGGAAACGGGAATTGCCGGCGCGGGTGTAGTTCCAGTTTTGCAAATTTGGAGTGCTCCGGCCTGGCGGAGCTTTGGAGTAACCGCGGAAAACGCGATGCATTGAGACAGATTTTGGCTTGGGGCCTTGCCTTCCACACCGCCGATAATTTCCTGCCTTCGCGAATCCAAAGCGGTACCAAATTCCCCGCACTTCAAAGAAAAGTGCAAAACTGGAATTTAGATTTGAGTTAATGAAAATCCATGGGTCGACGTCGATTGATGGATTTGGGTCGAATTCAGTTTGTAGCTGCCGTTGCCAAACGGCGGGAATTCCGGTTTCGCCAATGAATCCACGCTTTGGCAAGCGTGGCTACGTCGAACGGTTTGCAGCTGCCGTTGCCAACGGCGGGAATTCCGGTTCCGCCAATGATCCACGCTTTGGCAAGCGTGGCTACGTCGAACGGTTTGTAGCTGCCGTTGCCAAACGGCGGAATCCCGGTCTCGCCAATGAATATCCACGCTTTGGCAAGCGTGGCTACGTCGAACGGTTTGTAGCTGCCGTTGCCAAACGGCGGGAATTCCGGTTCCGCCAATGAATATCCACGCTTTGGCAAGCGTGGCTACGTCGAACATGCGCTGTCCACCTAAATCCGCGCCATTGGCGTAATCCACGGACCGCTTTCCGACCTATGAGCGGAGCGGCAAGGCGCTTGCGGGCTGGACGCTAGACGTCATCGACGAGGAAAAGAAGCGCCGACCCGCCACCGGTGCGGGCCTTGTGCGCCTCGCCTTGCGAGACCAGGATCGCGTCACCCGTTGAAAACGTCTGGTTCGGCTTGTCGTCGGCAAACTCGATTTCCAGTGAGCCGTCGATTACGTAGCCCGTGTGGCCGCGCCGGCACCAGTCCAGTTCCTGGAAACCAGGTGCCAATTTGAGCAGGCGCACCCGTTTTTCACCGTTGTCGATGAGTTTTTGGCGGGCATGTTCGCTGACTTGCTGCCAATCGGTCTCGGAAAATCGCTCGATTTCGTGATTCATGGGATTCTCGATCACGCGGGGAAGTGGAGGTGGGAGATAGTGCTGTCAAAGTACCGCGCCAGAGTCCCATTGTCGAGTTTTATCGATTTTTTGGCTAATCACCGGATGAAATTGGGGCTGATCGATATTGCCGTGGACGGCTTCTCCGGCTATGAATCCTCGCGAGGTGGCGCGGAAAATGAACCTCCGACGCCTTTGTCGAGTTCCCCGATTCATCGACCGATCAAGGAAGGTTACGCGATGTCAGTTCGTACGCGGTTTTTCGCCAGTTTGTTTTGTCTTGTTGCGATCCACTTTGCCACGAAGGTTTCCGCTCAGACGAAAACCCTTGTTTCAACGCCCGAGACGTGCCAGAAATGCCCGGTAACCGGCAAGTGCGCCGCGCCGTGCCGCGAGGATGAATGTTGCACGGCGTCCGATTGTCCGGCAGTTTGTCTGATGTGCAAGTCGTGCAATCCCCTGACGAAAAATGCCGCCCGCGTGAATCCACAGGCGGGAATTCCGGTCCAAGGCAAGTCCTTTGAGAATCCCGGCGTGGATTTCCCCTTGGTCGCAGCCATCCACGGAGGATCGGCGTGCGAAGCCCAGCGAGTCGCCTCGTCGTGCGCCAGTTCGTGCCGTGATGGAAACAATCCGGCGTTGTGCAACGAACCGCGACCCTGCGGGACCTCGACGCTTTGCAGCGACGACGACGGACTTTCCGCCAGTCGATCCCGGTTGGCCGCCGATCTGACGGACTACCTGACAAGATCGCACATGGATCGCGAGCATATTCGGCAGGTTTTGCAAATGGCACTGGACACCACGGCAGCCGACGCGCGGCGCGGTGCAATGTCGCCCGAGGAGACCACGGAAATTCCTTTCGTCGAACTGGATACCAATCTGGAAGTCCGGCAGATGCGGGCCGGTTTTGACGAGTCGCAACGAATGCTCAACGAGACGCGACGAATGCTCGACGCAACTCAACGAGACGTGCGAATGATGGCTGAAAGTCTTCGATTCCTTTCGTCACACATGCAGCGGCAGCAAGCTTCCCCTCCGGCCAGACAATGGGAATCGGGAACCAGCCAGAAACAGCCGCAATTCACCAGCGACAGCGACCTGATCCGGCAATTGCGACAGCAAAACGCCGATCTGGAAGACCGACTCGACGAAGTACGCCGTTCCGCGAAAAACGCCACGCCGTCGCCGTCGCTGGTCGAACGCACCTTGCCCACGTCGTGGAAATCCGAAAACCCCTTGCAACCCATGTCGTGGCAAGGCGAGAAATTGCAGCCCAAGTCGCACGTTGCAACGCCGCTTCGTCCAGCGGTACCGGCCGGTCCCGATCTGGTATGGAAAAAGTATTACGTGGGCGACGTGATCGCCCCGCCATTCGCCAATTCGACCTTTCGGGTAATGAAGTACATTCAGGCCAACGTCGCGCCGGAATCGTGGAATGCGGCGTGGATTCAGCTTGATTCACCCGGCGTATCGCTGAGGATTCGCCAAACGCCATCCAACCATCAGCGAATCTCCACGTTGCTTGGCGAATTGCGCGGCGACGACCAGTAGCTAATCAAGTCCCGCCATAAAACGATCGAGCAATTCATTTTCGTCCAGCTCGCCACGCAGCTCAATCAATTCGCTGGCAAGTCCAATTGGAAAACCAGGCAACGCCAGACTCGATTCGGCAGCGACGTATTTTTTCCCCTCAAGAACCTCGATCGTTATCCTTTCGCCACGATACCGCCAAACCTCGGGGACGCCGAGGCCGGCGAACACGTTCATTTTCAGAATCGACGAACGGCTGATGTCGACCTTGACAGCGATATCGGGCGGAGGGTGAATTTTCAAATCGACCTGGTCAACGCCCATCATGGAACTGGCGTTCTGTACGTAATAGCTTTCGTCCGCTTCAAAGCCTTTTTTCCGTTTTGAAAGTTTGAATGTCGTCGATGCGGCACTCCGTATCTTGACACGCCGCTTCCAGGTGTACATTTCAATCATTCGGCCGATGAGTGTTTTTACCTGTTCATGGTTGATGGACGGTGACATGATCTCCAGATCTCCATTGTCATAGACCATTCGGCCACGAGGGTTTTCTGTCTGTTCGACGAGTGCCTCATAAGTGGACCAGGCGACGTTTCCCAACACGACGTATTGCTCGGCAAGCGAGGATGAAATAGTCGAAGACATAAGCTGTTTCCTGAAACAGTCGGTGACGAGCGGGCGACGATAACTACTGGTTCATATTAGCCGAACCGCGCGTCTGCGTGGGAACCTGGTACAGGCTGCTCCCCGCCGTAATGAACAACACCGAACCGTTGCGCCCACCAAACGTGACGTTCGACGGAGGTTCCGGGACGCGAATTTCTTCAATGACTTCTCCCGTCGGCGAAACGACGTGAACCTTTCCGGCATCCGTCAAGTACAGATTCCCGCCGGCGTCGACGGTCATCCCGTCGCTCCCCATTTCGACCAGAACGGTCCCTGTTCCAGGTTTGCCGGCGCTTTCCAACGGGTAACGCCAGGTCTTGCCCGCCGCCTGATCCGCCACGTAGAGCGTTTGACAGTCGGGAGAAAGGGCGATCCCGTTCGGCCGTTCCAGGTTGTCGATGATACGAAGCAGCTCTCCGCCACGGGGCTGCAAATAATAGACGCCCTCGACCGGCTGTTCGAGATCGGTGCGATCTCCGTACCGCGGATCGGTAAAGTAAACGCCCCCCTCGTTATCCAATTCGAGATCGTTGGGGCTGTTCAGTTTCTTTCCGTCAAAGGAATCGGCCAGCACGCGCGGCTCGCCATTCATGAGCTGGCGCGTGACGCAACGGTTGCCGCCCTCACAGGCGATCAGCGCGTCCGCCGCTGTCCACATCAGTCCGTTGGCGTTTCCGCTTTCTTGTCGAAAAACCTCCGTCGCGCCCGTCGCCGGATCAAAAACGTGAATCCGCGCCGCGGGAATGTCGGTGAACCAGATGCGTCCATCCGGCCCGAGCGCCGGTCCTTCGGCGAAAGCAAATCCGTCAGCAATTTTTGTGACGACAGCGTCATCGGCAAGGACCTGGGCAGGCGGCTCGAAGGCGACACGATGCTTCATTTCGATCGGCCGCGCGTCGTCGGCGAGGGGCATCAGTCGGAGCTTTCGCCACCGAACCTGAATGGGATCGGTCCGCCCGCCGACGCCATGCACCTGCAAGCCGATAAAACCGCTCGGCGTCATGTCATCGAAAAGATCCGCCGCCAGTACGCCGTTGATCCATGTGCGAATCGAGTCGCCGACGGCCTCGACGCGAAAGTGATTCCAGTCATTTTGGCGAAAGGCATGGCGGGCTTCGTTGTTGTTTTTCAGGTCGTTCAGCCATCCGCGCCGCCCTTCGTCGTAGATTCCGCCCGACCAGGCGCGGTCCGACGGGTCAATTTCAATCTGATAGCCGTGGACGCGCCCCTCCTGATAATCGTCAAGACTGCTGGAGCGGATTTGCACCCCCGAGTTGAGTTCCGGATGGACGAGGCAGTCAAACTCCAGAACAAAATTGCCGTAATCCTTGTCGGTACAGAGAAAGGTATTGGGCGTATTGGGCGACGTCGTCCCGACGATCTCGCCATTTTCGATTTCGTAATTCGCCGCGCCGCCACGCTTCGTCCATCCCGCCAGCGATTGTCCGTCGGACAAGTCGATCCACTCGCCCGACTCCTGGCCAAAGGCGCACGGAACGAGCAGCAAGGCGGCGAGGAGGGCGAGAGTTGCGGGCGTTCCGCGACGCCGCGCCGCATTACCGACAACGAATTGTTTTTTCGGCTTCATTGTGATTCCGCACGCTCTGGCGAGCGTGGCTACGATTAAGGGCAGGGTTGATGATTGAGGCACCGACAATTCTAATGGACCCGTTACCTCGATTCCACACGGGAGCCTGTGATGTCGATTGCCAAGCCGTTCAACCTGATGAAGTGGATCGCCGACCATGAGGAGGAGTTCCGGCCTCCGGTGATGAACAAGCAGTTCTACCGGGAAGCCGACGACGTGATTGTTTTCGTTTCTCTCGGTCCCAACATGCGCAATGACTACCACGTCAATCCGACGGAGGAGCTGTTTTACCAGTTGAAGGGGGACATTGCCTTGCGGCTTCGCCCGCTCGACGGGTCGCCGCCCCACGACGTCGTCATCCGCGAAGGCGACATGTTTCTGATACCCCGGCAGGTCCCGCACCGCCCGCAACGGCCCGACAATACGATTGGCCTGATCGTTGAATTTCCGCGCCCCGAGGGAACGATGGATCGGCTCTGCTGGTACTGCAATCGCGACGAGCACCTGGTTCATGAGGCCGAGTTTCGTCTGCAACACATCGACAAGGACTTGCACAAGATCATGAACCACTTCTGGAACGGCCCCGAAACGATTCGCACTTGCGGTGAGTGCGGGACGGTGATTGAACGGGCCGGCGAATTTACACTGGACACCGTCTCCTGAAAAACACCCCCAAGCCGCGACCGCCAATGTGCGACAACAAGAAAACGCCTCTCCCGCTGACGATCGAGCCGGCCGTCGCGTGCGATCTGGATGATCTGGCAACGGACGTTCCGTGCGAGGAGTACGACAAGGAAACGGCGCTCGAACGGATGGCGGCGAACGCCGAAGCGATGGCGGACATCTCGCGCCGCTTGTACGCGGAAAACAAGCGGTCGGTTCTGCTCGTCCTGCAAGGCGTTGACGCGGCGGGCAAGGACAGCACGATCCGCACGGTGACGCGCGGCATGAACCCGCGCAGTCTCGTTGTGCACTCGTTCAAGGTCCCGTCGGACGAGGAAATCGATCATGACTTCCTTTGGCGAATTCACGCGCGCGTTCCGAGCCGCGGCGAGATTGGAATCTTCAACCGATCCCACTACGAAGACGTCCTGGTCGTGCGCGTTCACGACCTGTCGCCCGGCACGGACTGGCCACGACGGTTTCGCCAGATCAATGACTTTGAGAAAATGCTGGCGGAGGAGGGGACTGTGATCGTCAAATGCTATCTGCACATCAGCCGCGACGAACAGCGCGAGCGATTGCAGGCGCGGATGGACAATCCGGACGACCACTGGAAGGTCAATCTTCGCGATCTCGAGGAACGCAAGTTGTGGGACAAGTACCGCGCGGCCTACAACGACGCGATCACGCATACCAACACTTCCCACGCACCGTGGTATATCATTCCCGCCGATCGCAAGTGGTATCGCACGCTGATCGTGAGCGAGCTATTGTTGGGAACGCTTCGCGACATGGACCCGCAATACCCTGCCGCGGAGCAAGACTACGGCGGGATCGTGGTGGGTTAGGCATTGGGTCGCCGCTTCCGCGCCGCGCGTCATCCCCGCGCCGCGCCCCGCG
>JBGTFW010000185.1:0-20166 GCA_041747075.1 Pirellulaceae bacterium | reverse complement strand
CGATCGGAGACCTCGCGCTCGATCACTACGACTACGCAATGGCGGCGGACCATTACCGCAAGGCCGCTGAACTTGAGCCGGAGAATCCCGCTGGCCCGATGGGCCTGGCGCGTTCGTTCCAGTCCTCGAACGCCGAAGCGGCCTCCGCCGCCCTGCAAGACGCATTGCAAATCGATCCTGAACACGTCCCCGCCTTGCATTATCTGACGGACGACCGGATCAATTCCGAACAGTACGACGAAGCGGAGTCGCTGATCGCGCGGGTTTTTGCCGTCAATCCGCGCGACAGTGACGCGTGGGCCTACCGGGCCGTGCTGGCCCATTTGGCCAACGACCCTGAACGCGAGACCGAATACCGCCGTGAGGCGTTTGGGAATTGGCCGGCGAACGCCCGCGTCGAACACCTGATTGGCAAAAAGCTCTCGCAGAAATACCGTTTCTCCGAAGGTGCCCGATACCAGCGCCGCGCGCTGATGCTCGATCCGGACTTTCTTGCGGCGAAGTTGCAACTGGCCAACGATTTATTGCGACTGGGCAACGACGAGGAAGGCTGGAATCTCGCCAGCGAGGTCTATCGCGACGATGGCTACAGCGTCCTTGCCTATAACCTTGTCACGCTTGGCCGGGAAATGGCGGGCTTCACGGTACTCAACTCCGACGGCTTTATCGTGCGAATGGACCCGGACGAAGCCGACATTTACGGCGCGCGCGTCCACGAACTCCTCTCCGCTGCGCGAAAGGTTCTCTCCGCGAAATACGACGTGGAAGTCGAGGAACCGGTCTTCATCGAGATTTTTCCCGAACAGGAGGACTTTGCCATTCGCACATTCGGGATGCCTGGCGGCCGGGGGTTTCTTGGCGTCTGTTTTGGACGGGTTGTCACGATGAACAGCCCGGCGTCGCGAGCGACGGGAAACGTCAACTGGGAAGCGGTTCTCTGGCACGAGTTTTGTCACGTCGTGACCCTTCAGAAAACCCGCAACAAGATGCCGCGGTGGCTGAGCGAAGGCATCTCGGTGTACGAGGAGCTGCAAGTGAATCCGGCGTGGGGCCAGGTCATGACGCCGCGATACCGCGAGATGATCCTTGGCGGCGAATTGTCGCGCGTCAGTGACTTGAGCGCGGCATTCCTCGATCCGCCGACGCCCGAACATTTGCAGTTCGCCTATTTCCAGTCCTCACTCGTCGTCCGCTTCCTTGTGGACAAACATGGCTTCCCGACGCTCCGGCAAATCCTTGACGACCTTGCGATCGGGATGCCCGTCAACGAGGTCCTCGGACGGCGAACGGGCGGGATTGAATTGCTGGAGAAGGAATTCGCCGATTTCGCGATTGCCGAGGCCGAGGGACTTGCTCCGGGAATGGACTGGACGACACCCTCGCCCGAAGACATTGCAACGGCGGAAAAATGCCGGGAATGGAACGCCGCGCACCCGGACAATTTTTTCGGAATGCGTGGCGAAGCGGCCTTGCATATCCGCGATGCGAACTGGGAGGCGGCAAAGCCGCTGCTCGAGCGCATGGCGTCCCTCTACCCCGACCACCGCGCGGCGGACAACGCCTGGACGATGCTCGCCGCCGTGGCGCGCGGGGAAGAGGACGAAGAGCGCGAGGTCGAAATGCTCGGGAAGAGCGCGGCCCTCTCCGCCGACGCATTGGATGTCTGGTCCCGCTTGCTGGAACTCTATCGGCAGCGCGGCGAGTGGGAAAAGGTCCGCGAGCTGGCCTTGCGGGTGCTGGCCGTCAGTCCGCTCGTTCCGCTGGGGCATGAGAATCTGGCGCTGGCCGCCGAAAATCGCGGTAATTACCCGGAAGCGGCCGAATCACTCGGACGCCTGTCGCGGCTCGAACCGGTCGACCCGGCGGAAGTCTTTTTCCGTCACGCGCGTGCCTTGTCCGAAACCGGGGAAAGCGAGCTGGCCCGGCGGCAACTGCTCAAGTGTCTCGAGCAGGCACCGCGTTTCAGGAAAGCCCACGAACTGCTCCTCAAACTCGGCCCGACGCCCGACGCAGGTTGATACAATAGTTCGGGAATGAATTCGTGAGCACGTGCCAGTTTCCTGTTCAGGTTTTTTACTGAAACGAACCCATGCGATTTCGCACGCTGATTCTGATGACCCTCGCCGCCGCCGGTGCGACCGGCGGGCTGGTCGTCGCGCAACAGGATTGGCTGCGCGACAATTACGGCGGACGCTATGGCGGCTACCGGATGCACTACGTCGATACCAACCTCTCGCCCATGTGGCCCGAGAACCGCGAGTTTCGCCACGACGTCTTCACCTTCGCGCGGGTTCGCTACACCTCGGCGCGCGACGTGTGGGGCCAGCCGCAATGGTCGGTCGATTATCCCGATAGCGACATGAATCTCAGCTACCGCCTCAAGGAATTGACTTCACTGGAAGTCAACCCGGTCCCCGTCATCGTCGATCTCGACAGCGAGGAGATGTTCAACTACCCGTTTGTCTACCTGATTGAACCAGGCCAGATGCGGTTGACCGATGCCGAAGTGGAGAACTTTCGCGAATACACGCGGCGCGGCGGATTCATGATGATCGACGATTTCTGGGGGGAACAGGAATGGGCGACCTTCGCGCGCGAAATGAAACGGGTCTTTCCCGAACGCGAGATCATCGACGTTCCGCTCGAACACGAGATATTCAACCTCGTCTATCAGCTCCGTGAAAAGCCGATGATTCCCAGCATCGGGCATTTTCGCAGGGGATACGATTCGGATCGGTGGGACGCGCGCGAACCGCACTATCGCGCTATCCTCGACGACAACGGGCGCATCATGATCATGATCTGCCACAACACCGACCTTGGCGACGGCTGGGAGCGCGAAGGTGAAATGACAGAGTATTTTGAAAGATATTCCGAGCGCTACGCCTATCCGCTGGGCATCAACATCGTCATGTATGCGATGACGCATTAGCGAAACGACGCCACGTGTGAGGCAATTCAGGCCCGGAGCGACGCAGGAATTTGCACAAATTGCCGACCATGACAACGACGTTGACCGAACTGGAACGAAAACAACTCGCACAGGCCGAGGAACTGCTTTTTTCCGATCATGAAAAGGAAGGGTTCAGCAAGGCATTGTTTTTCGGCAGGTTTCGCAACGAGTCGATGATGCCGTGGCCGGAACTCTCCGCCGCAGAACAACGAACGGGGGACGAGGCCGTCAACGCCGTTCGCGAATTCTGCCGGCAACACATTGATCCCGTTGCCATCGACCGCGAGGAGCAAATTCCCGATTCAGTCGTCCACGGTCTGGGCGATCTTGGAGTGCTGGGAATGACGGTCAATCCCCGGTTCGGCGGTGCCGGCATGTCGTGGCAAAACTTTTGCCGCGTGATGAACGTGATCGGGGGTCATTGCGGTTCGACGTGCGTCTTTGTCAACGCCCACCATTCGATCGGGATTCGCGCGCTGGCGCTTTTCGGGACGCCGCAACAGCGCGAGAAGTGGATGGCCCCGTTGATGACAGGCCGCCAGATCGCGGCGTTCGCGCTGACGGAAACCGAGGCGGGTTCGGACGCGGCCAACGTGCGAACCCGCGCCGAGCCAACGCCCGACGGAAAGGGCTACCGCATTACCGGCGAGAAACGATGGATCACCAACGGCGGCATCGCCGATTGCCTCACCGTCATGGCGCGGACTCCCGATCCCGGCCAGCCGGAAGGACGGATCACGGCCTTTCTCGTGACCCCCGAGATGGAGGGGTTCGAGGTCGTCGAGGAACGGATGGAAAAGGTCGGGATTCGCGGCACGGCCACCGGCAAGATCCGGTTCACCAACATGTACGTCCCTTCGGAGAACATTCTCGGACCGGTTGGCAAGGGACTTCGCGTCGCGTTGACGGTGCTTGATTTCGGGCGGACGACATTCGGTGCCGGTTGCACGGGTTCAGCAAGGTTTTGTCTCGACAAGATGATCGAACGAGCCAACTCGAGAATCCAGTTCGGCAAGACGCTCGGCGAATTCGAACTGGTGCGAAAAAAGATCGCGGAAGCCGCCGCCGACACGTACGCCATGGAAAGCGCAACGCACTTTACCGCCGCGCTGATCGACAGCGGTGCCGACGACTACATGATCGAGACGGCCATGCTGAAAGTCTTCGCCAGCGACCAGCTATGGCGGATTGTCAACGATTGTTTGCAGATTTGGGGAGGCGCGGGGTTCTTTACCGACCAGCCGTTCGAACGACTCATGCGCGACGCGCGACTGAACCAGATCGGCGAAGGCGCTAATGACGTCCTTCGCTGTTTTGTCGCCGCCGTCGGACTGAGGCACCTCGGAAAGTACATGGAGTCGATTCAGCGAAACGCGCTGCGGAGACCGTGGAACGCTGCCCGGCTGCTACCCAAGCGTGTCCAGATTCCCGTCCGACACGAACATCTCACCTGGTACGCTCGGCAACTGGGAAGACAAATCACCCATTTCGCATGGGTCTGCCAGTCGTCGCTGATCCGGCATCGCGAAGGCATTCTCAACCGCCAGTTCATTCAGGCGCGACTCGGCGACATCGCCACCGAATTGTATGTCGCCAGTTGCGTCTACTCGCGGCTCAGTTCGATGATGGTCGACGGGACGATCGAGCAACCGGTCAAGCAAAAGGAGTTTCGCACGGGAACATTGTACTTGCGTCTCGCGCAGCGTCGCAATCGCGTTCGCTTTGACGAACTCAAATCCAACGACGACGAGGAAACCGTCGCCGTCGCCCGCGACTGGCTGGAAACGGGAAGGGGTCAGGGAGCGGGGCCCGAGGCAGCGGGCTGAGAACGGGTTTTCAGTTTTCAGTTTTCAGTTTTAAAATCTCAAATCTCAAATCTTCCCTCTCCTCGCTTCCCTCTCCACTCTCCACTCCGTGTCCTGGCAAGCCCTCATTGACGAACTTCGCGGACAGGCGGACGAAATCCGCCTTGGCGGCGGCGAGGATGCGATCGCGCGGCAACACAAGAAAGGCCGCATGACGGCGCGCGAGCGAATCGCCGCCGTCACCGATGACGAGTGGTGGCTTGAAATCGGCTTGTGGGCCGCCTGCGCGATGTACGAGGAGTGGGGAGGCTCCCCCTCGGCCAGCGTGATCTGCGGCGTCGGGAAAATCGCCGGGCGACTGGTGATGATCATTGCCAACGACGCCACCGTGAAGGCCGGTGCTTTTTTCCCGATGACGTGCAAGAAAGTGCTCCGCGCCCAGCGGATCGCCATGCACTGCCACTTGCCGCTGTTGTATCTGGTCGATTCGGCGGGCGTCTTTCTGCCGTTGCAGGACGAGATATTCCCGGACGAGGACGATTTCGGACGCATCTTTCGCAACAACTCCGTGATCTCGGCGATGGGTATTCCGCAACTGGCGGCCATCATGGGAAATTGCGTGGCGGGTGGCGGATACCTGCCCGTGCTCTGTGACAAGCTGATTATGACCGAGGGCTCGGGACTGTATCTCGCCGGTCCGGCGCTGGTGAAAAGTGCGATTGGCCAGGAATACACTTCCGAGGAGTTGGGGGGCGCGGCGATGCACGCCGCCGTCAGTGGTACGATTGACTATCGGGAACCGGATGACAAAGCGGCTCTCGCCCGCGTTCGCGAACTGGTCGGAATGATGCCCGAGACCGCGATCGATGCGAAATTTCGCCGTGAAACATGGACCAGCCCGCAATCGCCTCCCGGCGCGATCGAATCGGTCGTTCCCCTCGATCCGCAAACGCGGTACGACGTTCGCGACCTGATTCGCTTGCTGGTCGACCCGGATTCCTTCAGCGAGTACAAGGCCGAGTACGGCCAGACGATCGTCTGCGGTTATGCGCGCATTGGCGGGTTTCACGCCGGGATCGTCGCCAATAACCGAACGACGGTCATGACGAAAAAGGAGGGGATGCAGTTCGGCGGAGTCATTTATCACGACAGCGCCGACAAGGAAGCCCGCTTTATCATGGACTGTAACCAGACGTGGACCCCCATCATTTTTTTGCAGGACGTGATGGGGTTCATGGTCGGACGCGACAGTGAGGAAGCGGGCATCATTCGCGCTGGTGCCAAGGTCGTCAACGTGATTTCCAACAGTCGCGTTCCCAAAATAACGGTAATCACGGGGGGCAGTTACGGGGCGGGCAACTATGCGATGTGCGGCAAGGCATTCGATCCCCGCTTTATTTTTGCGTGGCCCAATGCCCGCTATGCCGTGATGGGTGGCAAGCAGGCCGCGGCGACGATCCTCGACATCAACATCGCCGCGCTCCGCCGCGCGGGCGAGGAACCCGAAGCCGCCGAACTGGAGGCGCTCCGGAAAAAGGTCACCGATGCCTACGACACTTCCACGGACATTCGGTACGCTGCCGCGCGCCTGTGGGTCGACGCCGTCATTCACCCCTCCGACACCCGGCAAAAACTGATACAGTCACTGGAAGCCGTAACGATCCACGCCGACGACGAGCCGTTTCGTACCGGCGTGCTTCAGGTCTGATTTTATTCGCGGGATTTCAATGAACACAAAAGAAGCGATCAAGGCGTCGATTGGCATGAGCCAGATGATCTCGTCGGGCTACCTCGAGGACCTTTCCGATCAGGAAATGCTCCACCGCCCTCACCCCGAGTGCAACCATATCAAGTGGCAATTGGGGCACCTCATCGCCTCGGAAAACCAGATGATTGACGCGTGCATTCCCGGCTCAATGCCGAAACTGCCGGACGGTTTCGCCGAAAAGTATTCTCGCGAATCGGCAACCAGCGACGACGACAATTCCTTCCACAGCAAATCCGAGCTGATGGAACTGTTTCAGCAAACGCGCGCGGCGACGCTCGCGGCGCTTGAAGGGTGTTCCGATTCCGACCTGGACAACCCCGCGCCGGAAGCCTTGAAGTCGTACGCGCCCGACTGGGGTACAGCCTTTGTCCTGCAGGACTCGCACTGGACGATGCACGCCGGCCAATGGGCGGTCATTCGCCGTCAACTCGGACGCCCGCCCTTGTTCTGAATCACTGTCCGGGAGACTTTCGTGTTGATGCGAGGCTTGCGTGACTAGTGGTTCGCTCATCCGTGGTACTTTCCTCATCCTCGTGATGGTGTCGGCGTACTCCTCGCGCGTGGAATCACAACCTGCGCCCGTTTCAACCAGCACCGCCATCTCGCTGTTCGACGGCAAATCGCTGACTGGATGGACAAAACGCGACGGTGCCGAGCATGACGGCTGGACCGCCGACGAGGAATCGCTGTTTCGCAAGTCCGGCGGCGGGGACTTGTATTACAAGAACTCGTTTCGCGATTTTGTGTTGTACTTTCAGTGGCGGATCGAGGAGGGAGGCAACAGCGGGCTGAAGTACCGGGTCCGTGAATACGAGGGTCACGGATGGCTGGGTTGCGAATACCAGATTCTCGACGATTCGGTTGCCCCCGACGCCAACAAGTCCGCCGGCCTGTACGACGTTTTTGATCCGTCGTCGCACAAGCCCATCGTTCGACCCGGCGAATGGAATCACGGAAAAATAGTCGTTTGCGCCGGGCACATTGAGCATTGGCTCAATGGCGTGATGACCGTCCAGGCAACGGTTGGCGACCCGCGGTGGCGGAGCGCCGTGGCGGAGAGCAAGTTCTCTGGGATCCCGGGCTTTGGCGAAAATCGGGAGGGCCGGATTTTTCTGCAGGATCACGGCGACCCCGTCTGGTTCCGGAACCTCGTCCTCATTCCGCTCGATTGCGCCGAGTATTGGCCTGATCCATGGGGTTATTACCCGCCGCGCTGTAATCGACGCGTGTACCGCGGATGGACTTGGTCCCTGCCGCCCTGCTGCCGTTGACGGTCGCGTCGTTTAACCCGCGGTTGAGGGGCCTTGGGCCGTTTTTTTGTGGCCCGGGCGCCGGCATTTACCCGAAGTAGCCGCTGGTTTTTTCGGTGTTCAAATCCTTGGCAACTCAGACGCACGCCGGGTTGCGGATTCTTCGCGAGAATCCAATCGTAGCCGAGTCTCTCCGAGACTCGGACGGGGGGATCCGTGGGCTACCTGGATGTCGCCCCTCCTTGCCAGTCGATCCCCGAGAGACTGGCCAGGGCCAGTTGCAGCGCGTGGGTCCCGCATTGGCCATGCCCCCGCGCCTGAAGGGCAATATAGAGTTGCCGGGCCAGCGCCAGCCCGGGCAAGGCGAGTCCCATTCGCGACGCCTCGTCGAGCGTGATCCCCATGTCCTTGACAAAGTGATCGACAAAGAACCCTGGATCGAAATTGCCGTCGACAATGCGCGGCGCGAGGTTGGAAAGGGACCAGCTTCCCGCCGCCCCGCTCGAGACGCTTTGCAGAACCGTCGTGAGATCGAGGCCGGCGCGATGGGCATATAAAAGTCCCTCGCACACGCCAATCATTCCGCTGGCAATGATCGTTTGATTGACCATCTTGGTGTGCTGCCCCGATCCGGCGGGTCCCTGGTGGACCCACCGCTTTCCCAGCACTTCCCAAATCGGTGCGAGGGCGTGAACGACGTCCTTCTCGCCACCGATCATGATCGACAGCATCGCCTCGCGCGCACCGGTGTCGCCGCCGGAAACCGGAGCGTCAATCGAATGCACTCCTCGCGGACTTGCCGCATTTTCAATTTCCCGGGCAAGCGCCGGGCGGCTCGTCGTCATGTCAACGAGAATGGAACCGGCACGGCAACCCGCCAGTGCGCCCTCGTCGCCGAGAATCACTTCGCGCACGTCGTCGGGAAAACCGACCATCGAAATCACGACGTCCGAGTGTCGGGCCACCTCGGCGGGCGTCGACCGCCAGCTCGCACCGGCATCGATCAGCGCGGCGGCCTTTCCGCGCGTGCGCGTATGCAGCGAAAGTGCGTAACCGGCCCGCTGAAGATGGCTCGCCATCGCGGCACCCATCACACCCGTTCCGATCCATCCGATGCGAGTAGTTTCGGGCTGGATGGCGGGTAAATTCACATCGGTCCTTTCGTTGGCGTGCAAGAGAATGGCGACTTTCTGGAAAAACGCTTTTCAATCGGCGTCGATTCGTTACGCTGTGTGACTTGCAAATTTTTCCCCAACCGTCACACGACCGTTATTGACGCCATCATGGTAACCGAAACTTCTGATTCGAGGTTCGACACCGAACCCGTACCCTTGTCCAGCGCCGACCTCGCGACGATCGGAGAAACATCGCGTCCGTTTGTCGGGCGATGGCACACCGTCGTCAGCCAAACGAATTGGGAAAAGGGACGCATCATCACCGAGTGGCGCAACCGTTTGGCCGACGCGGGCGTTGCGGCGCGACTGGTTTCCGACCCGGCATGGTGTCGCCTCGTCGGTGAGGTCTCGCCGCAACACGCGGGCCGCCTCCGCCGCGCCTGGGAACGATTCGGCACCGTGCATGACGGTTACGAGGGATTGTACTGGAGCCACTTTCTCGCCGCCCTTGATTGGCACGACGCGGAAATGTGGCTCGAGGGTGCCGTGCAGAACGACTGGTCCGTTTCGAAAATGCGGTTTCAGCGTTGGGAAGCGACGGGAGCCATCGCGGAACAACGCCCCGACCCGTTCGCGATTGTCTCGACTCCTGACGACGAAGGCGTTCAGGTTCCATCGCGCCTCGATTTTCGTGACGAGCCGCTGCGCCGACAGGAACGTCAGGTCACGGAGGGTCCGCTGGCGGAGGGTCCCGATTTTGGCGACGAGGACCGATGCGCCTCGGTGGATTCCGAATCGACGGCGGTCGGCGGCGAAGCGGGTTTATCCGGAAACCGTGTCAACATCGACGAAATCCTCGCCAAACTCCCGGCCGATGTCGCCGGTCCCTTTCGCAAGTTGCGAGAAGCGATCTCGCGGTATCGCGACGAACAGTGGACCCGCGTCGAGCGAATGCACGTCGTTGCCTTGCTCAATGATCTGCGCGAAGTTGTTCGACGAGCGCCGGTTGAGGGTTAACTGGACAGCGCCACTTTGGTTGCCAATACAAGCACGAAGCGCAAGCGAGTGAGTGGGTTACGCCGAAACACACTCGCTCGCGCGTCGTGCTTGTATTCTCGTGGATTTCCACAAAAAGTGGCGCTGTCCAGTTAAGGGTTGCGCGAAATGCCCGCCTTGTGGATGTTGGACCACGGATGTTGGACGACGGATGTTGGATGTACGATAGATATTCCCGTCCGTCTCGGTTGCACGTCGGGCCGGAATGCTCAACGTACGGTTCAACAAGATGTCGCGGTCGTCGGGCCGGAATGCCCAACTTACGTTTCAGATTCGGGATTTGAAAAAAAATGCCAGTCAATCCGCCGCTCCAACGCAAACTTCGTATGGGACTCGTCGGGGGCGGTCAGGGTTCCTTTATCGGTCGCGTTCATGCCACCGCCGCCATTCTGGATAACCGCGCAACGGTTTTTGCCGGTGCGCTCTCGTCCGACCCGGAGCGGGCGCGATCGTCAGCCGGGGACTACGACATTGCCGATCGCCACGCGTATGGCAGCTACCGGGAACTTGTCGCCGCGCAAGGCGTTTTGGCCGACGACGAACGCGTTGATTTCATTTCAATCGCCACGCCCAACCACACGCACTATGAAATTGCCCGCGCCGCGGTCGACGCCGGGATCAATGTCGTGTGCGACAAGCCGATGACGTTCGACGTCGAGCAGGCCGAGAAGCTGGCCGCCGCCGTTGAGCGTTCCGGCGTCGTGTTCGCTGTGACACACAACTACACCGGCTATCCGCTGGTGCGCCAGGCGCGCGAGATGATTCTCGGCGGCGAGTTCGGTGAAATCCAGGCCGTTCGCGCCTTCTACATTCAGGGCTGGTTGCGGACGCGACTCGAAACGACCAATCAGAAACAGGCAGCATGGCGAACCGACCCGGAGCGAAGCGGTGCGGCCGGTTGCTTTGGCGACATCGCGACGCACGCCTGGAATCTCGCGCGATACATGACGGGACTGTTGCCCGAATCAATTAGCTGCCATCTCCGCACGTTTGAACCAGGGCGGCAACTCGACGACTACGGCACGGCTGTGATTCGTTTTCAGAACGGCGGGCTGGGAACGGTGACCGCGTCCCAGGTCAGTCACGGGCGCGAAAACGACTTGTTCATCGAGATCGACGGGACCAAAGCGTCACTCGTCTGGCGCCAAGAGAACCCCAACGAAATGATGGTGCGGCGCAACGGCCAGCCCCATCAGCTCTACACGCGCGACCCCAACGCACCGTGGCTGGGCGAGTCAGCGAGCGCCGCGTGCCGTCTGCCGGGCGGGCACCCGGAAGCGTTCTTCGAGGCGTTCGCGAACATCTATCGCGCCGTCTACGATGACATTTGCCGTCGCGCGGCGGGCGAGGAATTCGAGCGCGTCAATACGGTATATCCCAACGTGTATGACGGCGTCGAGGGGATGCACTTTATCCAGCAGTGCGTGGCAAGCAATGCCGCCGATGGTGCCTGGTTGCCGCTGAACAATGGGTTAGCGCGGAGTGAGTGACAGCACTTCCGCGCGAGTCTTCCGCGCCCCGCCATTTTTGAAGTAGCTACGCTTGCCAAAGCGTGGAAATTCATTAGCCAAACCGCAATTCCCGCCGTTTGGCAACGGCAGCTACAAACACCGCGATTCACACGATCGAAATGACAATCGGGCGCTTTCCAGCTAGTCGGAACTGTAGTTGTCACTTGTGAAGGGGCACCGCCAGGGTTGCAACGCCTGAGGTCCCTGCTCGCCGACCGTCCAGACCCAGACGTTGCGCGAACCGGCGTACCACTCGACAAGACGCCGGTCCTCGTCGTCAGTCAGCCGATTTGCCCACACGACGTCCGAAGCGTCAATGTTGGCGCGATTGTAGACCCATTCGTCATGCAAGTTGTGGCGGACCGGATAGTTGACAAACACGAGATGCTTGCCGGAAATCGCGGCAAGCTGCTTTTCCACAATTTGCCGTTCTGGCATTTGTGAAAAGGTTACGAGCCATACCCCAGTCGCCACCAGGTGCAGGATCGAATAGACAACGACGGCTGGCAGGACGATGCGACCGGCCGGAACCTGTCGCGCCGCGACTCGCCACCAGCGCAGACCCTGAAAAACAATCACATAAAACAGCCCCACCACCGGTGCCAGGTAATGCGGCCACAGATGGCTGTGGACCAGTTGCAATGAAATAACAAGCATCATAACAACGGTGACCGCTGCGACTCGAAACCATCCGTCGCGGCGCCGGACCAGAAAAACGGCTGGCAGGAGGCAGACGCCACCGAGCAGCGGAAAGAATCCCCACAACAGGTTCAATTTCTTGACCGCCAGTTTCACGAAACCCGATGGCGTTTGGGCGTCCAGTTGACGCTCCCGGCTGAAATTGACGTACAGGGAATTCATCCGCCGCAAGTTGTATTGGGGGACTTCCGGGACGGGTTTCCAGATCCACATCGACGTCGCGGAGTATTGGCGGGAATGAACGTTGTAGGGCATTGTCAGCAAGTCGCCGGTCACCGCGCGGTTGTTGGCGAGAAAAAACGCGGCCCCGGCACCACCAATCGTCGCTACGGGAATCGCCATTTGGACGATCGTCCGCCAACGTGTCACTGGGTTTCGAATGAGCCAGTCGATCAAGATTCCCCCCGCGACCATGCAAACCAGCAACCCCTCGAAAGGCCGGCTGTTTGCCAGGATCACGGCACCCATCGCCAGCGCGATCCCGTTTCGGCCAACTCCGACGGGCAACCGGTCGAGTCGCGCGATTCGTCGAACGGCCCCGAATACCAGCGCTCCGCCCAGCAGCGCTGCCCCGCCTCCCCAGTACGTTTGTCCCCACGCCAACACCATCGGCGCGTTGATCGACAACAGCAAGCTTCCCGTCAGTGCCCAGCGTGGGGAAATCCACGCGCGTAGCATCCAGCAAAGCGCCGCCAGCGCAAGCGCCTGAATCAGCCAGACACCCGCGATTGGATGCCCTGTCATTGTCTGTCCCAGCGCCAGGACGAGACCTCCCGCGGGCGGATACTTGGCCATGTAGGTCGGCTGTGAGAGCACATGATACGTTTCAAAGTGTCGCCAGAACGGGTGCGAAGGGTTCGTCAATCGCCCCGACGCGTAGGTGTCTCCCGCCAGCAGGTACGCCCACTCGTCATGCACTGACGGATACGGGTAGCGGATCAATCCGAACGCCAGATTGACGGTCAGCGAGACTCCGAAGACGACGACGATCGAAAGGACTGGCCGCGCCGCAAGCCGCCGAATCGTTCCATGGAGCCACCGCCCAATCCGCCTCGCGATCGCGGGACAACCGTTACCGGCGTTTCTTTGTCCCCGCTCCCCCGTCGTCGGAAAGGGCGCGTTCCGGGCCAGTCGCCTGAAACAAACGACAATCACCACGGCCGTAATGCACAGCCCAAGTCGCATCGCCGATGGCAACCCAAAATAACAGAACATCAGACGAGTGACGAAGGAAGATTTTTTTTCGAATCAGGATGGTTTCAGGACTGGCTCGCCACGGCGCGGGCGGGCGACGCCGTCACGGTTGATTCCCGCCGTTCGGCGCATCGGTTTCGCCGACTGCCGGAGATTCTTGCGACTTCGTCGAACTGGGAAGCGGACGATCGCTGAACCATTATCAGCGAGTCGCGAATGCGCTGTTCATAGACCGGTTGGCGTCCGAGGAGTTCGAGCACCGTGCGCGTCAGTCCGTTGCCGGTTTGTCGGTGATCAATGCCAAGTTCGTCGCACTCGAATTGTGAGAGGACTTCCTGGTACTTGTGGCTCCAGCCGATAACGAGTGGCGGAATACCACTGGCAAGAGCCGCGACCATGGCGTGAAACCGCGAAGTCACCACGATATCGGCATGGCGCATGAGACGGCGAATTCCGCTGGTGTTCACGTCGAAGTCGACCGCCACGACGTCCGTTAAGGAGTCGGGGGAGTGTGCCGAAATCCATTCGATGACCTGTCGAATCGCCACCAGGTCGTTGTTTCGGCCCTTGGCGACTCCTTCGCGCGTCGCGTTGGGCAACAAGAGGACACGGATACCCGCTGCAACAAGATCGACAGCAAGTTCCGCAAGCGACGGGATGTAGCTGTACCGTTTTTTCATGACGAGGGAACTGGGAATGATCGCTACCGTTTTTCCGGTATGGGTCGTTGTTCGGCGAAGGAGTTGGTCCAGACGGGCGAGCGACTCCTCGTTTTCCCGCGTGAGCGAAAACTCGTCTTCCCAGGAGAACGCCACATCAGCGGCGGGCAGGCAGAGTCCTCTCTCGATCCCCAGTTCGCGCAAGTGACTGGCGGTGATCGAGCCGCGCGAAAAAATCCGGCGGCATCGCGAAAGAATCGGGCTTGCGAAAAACCGGTTGACGCGATTCCTGAACGGACCCATCGCCTGCGACAGCTTGATGACCGGTACGCCCAGCAGCATCGCGGGCAGGACCGACAGCACGTTGAAGGGAAGGAACAGTTCTCGCCCATCGCAAAACGTGATGCCGCCAATATCGCACAGCACATTGCAATCACGCAACGCGGCGATATCGCGGCCCGCCAGCCAGTTCGGCAGACGAATCCCGAACCGCCCGGTGATCGATGCGAAGAGGGCGAGTGGAAAAACCTTGAAGACAAGGTTCAGCGGGCGACAATTATAAAACGCAATCGACGGATCACGGCAAAGTCGCGCGTCGCGTTGCGGGTAATAGCTGAAGACGCAAACGCGCGCCCCAGGCAGTCGTCTCCGCAACTGGCCGATCGTCGTGACGAGCATCGCCTCGGCACCGCGGTTTCCCCACAACGTGCCACCAACAATGGCGATAACCGGCGACTTGTTCGTTGTTGTTTCCATCAAACGCTCTCCAGAGCCTTGAATAAATACAGGTATCCGCGAAGGAGCGGGCGCGGGACGTAGCGGACCAGCCGCCTGCCGACGCGCGTCGCCGTGAACTGCTGGTTGACGATCGCCATCAGCGCCACGAGATAATCGTTCCATCGAACCGGCGCGCGGACCTTGTCCTTGATGCCGAGTCGAAAAAGCCGTCCGACGCGCGCGCGGGCCGTCGTGTTGTAATGAAAGGGGAGCGTTCTCGCCTGGCCGTCGCAGATTTCCCCGACCGGCTCGCGTTTCGCGACAAGGACGCCTCGGTCGATCGCCGATCTAACGAGTCGGCTCCCGGCGTCGCTGCGAACGATCAGCGCGGTGTGCTTGATCGGCTCGGCCTTCATTCTCGGCGACCAGACGTCGCCCGCCGACAGATCGCTGAAGTTTCCAAAATGATCACTGCAATGATGGCACTTCCGCTGGGCAAAGCAGTAGAGGTTCTGATAGTCCGAGAACGTGGCGAACGGTCGCGTGACCGTCGCACCGTCGGCGAACGTAGCGCGCAATTGGCCGCGCCAATGCCCTTCTCGCCAAACGTAACTGGTCAACGGTCCGTGATCGCCGCGAAGCTTGTCGACGACCAGTTGCGTCAGTTCCGGCTCGCTATTGTGTCCGCATACAAGTGAAATAACGATCTTGATTTTCGCGTCAAGGTCGGTGTCCCGCCGCCGCGCGCCGACAAGCGATTTGGCGTCACAGGGAAGCAGTACGACGGCCAGCCGGCCGTCGAATTCCCGGATCAGCGGCAGACCGCTGCGCACGAAGTAAACGGCTGAATACTTGCTGCCGCGCGCCGAAAGCAGTTCCTCGCGTGTCGTCGCGATGAAGAACTCCGGGAACGGCAGACCGTCACGGACGATCGCCCGCACCGCGAGAATCCCGTCGACCTCCCCGCTTTCCAGCAAATGGCAGCAGAGCGCGGTAACGCTGCCGCCGGAAGCCGCTCCGTTACGAATCTTTTCGTCGGCGGCGTAGCTGAACCACGTACTTCGGAAATCCCCGACGTACCGGTCGATCTCTTCTTGCGACCAGTCTCGCGTGGCGATCTGTTGTTCCAGTTGCTTTAGCATGACGGGCTCGCTTTCCGCCGACCGACGACGCGGGGAAGGGTCAGCACGCGGCGAACGACAAAGAACTTTACGACGGCTTCCAGCGACGAGGCGACCAGCACGCTGAGCGGGGCCGCGAGATTCCACGAAACGAGCAGGGTGAATAACAGGTAATCAAGCACCTTGAAGCCGGAAACCGCCCCCAGGTATCCGAGCAGCGTTGATCGCGAATGACGAGTGCGAAACGTTTGCCGCACGTGAATCGCATACGAAAGAAAAAACGTCACGATATGGACGATCAAGTAGGCGACCGCGGGGACAAGCCACGGCGTCAACAAGACAATCAGAATCAGTTTCACGGCCAGCACGACGCAACAGTTCACGCCGTACCGCGCGAGCTGCATGGTCGTGGCTGCCAAGTCGCTGGTTTCGGGCGCTACGCGGTTGCAACTACTCATGGCGGGTTTTTCCCCCTCACCCCGTCCCTCTCCCCCCCAAAGCCGGGGGAGAGGAGGCAGAGACCGTGGAGCGAACTGCCAGTTTGCTGCGAGGAGGAATTCAGTGCGTCAGCCGAAACGTCAGTCGATACGGTGCCGTGGAGCGAACTGCCAGTTCGCTGCGAGAGTCCCGCCGCACCGCCTGGCCGGGCCAGTTGCGATTCAATTCCCCGGACACGCCAGTCGATTTTCTCCAGCAGCTTGCGATTCACCGCGATCAGGTCGCCCACCAGCCCGACGACGATTCCGAGCAAACCGCCGACCATCAGGATGGCGGCCAGGATCAGTGACTGAACGTGTCCACCGCCCGTCCCGCCAAGCCAAAAGACAAGATAGCGGGCGCAAAGCATCAGGCTGCACAGACAACTTGCCGCGCCGGGGATGCCAAAAAAGGCAAGCGGTCGATACGTCATGAAAATCCGGAGGATCGTCATCGCCGAGCGGCTGACATAGCCGGGAATGCTTCGCAACAAACGCGACGGACGCAAGTCGGGATTGGTCCGGATCGGGACGGAAACGACCGCCATGTTGTTTTGTCCGGCCTGAATGAGCGTTTCAAGCGTGTACGTGTAATCGGTGAAGACGTTCAGACGCATCGCCGTGTCGCGGGTCATCGCGCGGAATCCACTGGGAGCGTCGGGGACGCGCGCCGAGCTTGCCTGGCGAACGACCCAGCTCCCGAACTTTTGCAGTATTTTTTTCGCCGGTGAAAAGTGGGGCGTCGCCATGATCGGACGTTCTCCAACGACCATGTCCGCGCGTCCCGCCACGATGGGCGCGACGAGCTTCTCGATGTCACCGGCGTGGTACTGGTTGTCGGCGTCAGTGTTGACGATCACATCCGCGCCGAACCCGATCGCGGCGTTGAGTCCCGCGATGAAGGCCCTTGCCAGCCCCTGATTCTGAGGCAGTTCAACGATGTGATCGACTCCGTGTTGCCGGGCGACTTCGACCGTCCGATCCGAGCTGCCGTCGTCAATGACCAGCCACTCGACACAACGAACCCCGGCGACCTTGCGGGGAAGTTCCTTAAGCGTGATCCCCAGCGTTTGCTCTTCGTTGTAACAGGGAATCTGAATGACCAGCTTGTCGAGCACTGCCGTCGGCGGGTCGTCAATCGCCTCGCGCAAAAGATTTTCGATGTCGTCGATCGTCTGGGGAGCGTCGTGCCTCGCGCCGTGCTCCGGTGGAACGGCTACCGGCCCGGTCCAGGTTGCTGTAAACGGGAGATTGACTGACGCGTTCACGATGTTGCTGCATTTTGGGAAATGGACGGACGTCGCACGTCCCGACCCGCGCCAGATGCGGGAGTCTGGCGACGACGGGGATGAGTGCTATGTCGAAATGCGAGGGCGAGAGGTTGCCGGACGGGGCGGGTCAAGCGCGGGTCAGGCGTCACGGCGCACGGGTCACGCAAACATACGAGACGGTTGGGCCTGGTCAATCCGGAAAGAGAGACCGGGAAGAGGGTCCAGGCAAATTCGCTCGATTGGTCCGGTATTTCCGGTTTTAGCGATTGCCGAGTCGCGATTTCAACTCGGCCTCGAACGCGTCCACGTTGGCTTTGGTGACGGCAATCGCCTCGACGGGCACGTAGCCCGATTCGGGAATGATTCCCTCGTTGCCGCGCACCAGTTCAGCGAGCATTTCAATCGACTTGTAACCGTACTCGTAGGGGTTCTGCGAACACGTTCCGATAATGGTGCCGTCACGAATGCCCTGCAAGGTCGCGTCGGCCTCGTCGAATCCGGCGATCAGGATTCCTGATTTGCCCGATCGCTCGACGGCGGTGAGGCAGGCAACCGGGTTGTAAACGAAGAGTCCCACAAAACAATCGAGTTCCGGCCAGGCGTTGATCGCGTCTTCGGCCTTCTGGAGTGCGACGGTTTCAGTCCCCCCGTCGGTGATCGTCGCGAGAATCCGGAATCCCTCGCCGCTGATCTCCTGTTCCGTTTCGTCAAACCGCGTTTCATCATGCGAGCGGTCGAGCAATTCATCGATCACTCCCTGACGCCGTTTCCGCGCGTTGTCCTGTTGCAGGCGGCCGACGCAAATAATGATCTCGCCGCCGTCGGGCATCGCCTCGCGGACCATTTTTCCGATGGTTCGCCCGGCCGCGTAATTATCGACGCCGATAAAAAACAGCCGGTCCGATTTGGGCGCGTCCGAATCGTGACAAATCAGCGGCACTTTTTTCGCCCACGTATTGAGCATCTCGACCTGGTTCTCCGCGTCCAGCGGACTGATCGCCAGCCCGTCGATGCCCGCGTTCAGCAAGTCCTCGGTGAGTTGCTGTTGGATCGTCACGGTCGCCTCCGACGGAAAACGAACTTCGACATCAACGTCGAATTCGCGTCCGGCGTCGCGCGCGCCGGCAGCGGCAATGTCCCAAAAGTCCGCGACCTGATTGGTGACAAATGCGATCGTCGGTCGATTGCCGTTATCCCCGTTCCTCGCGGTCGACTTGCCCGGATCGTTGGGTGTGCAGCCAACAAGCAAGGCCGCGAGGATAAGGGACAAAAACCGCGGAAATCGCCCCGCGTGGCATTCGTCGGCGTTCATGGGATTTAGCTGGTGAGGGTGCAGGGCTACGCAGTGAAGGATTCCTGATTCGAATTCCGAAGCGGTTTTAATTGCAGGCAAACTTGCAAGAGCTCAAGCGTTCGGAAATTTCTTGGGGATCGCAAGATAAACGAGTGGTCGGGGCCGGGATCGAACCGGCGACACACGGATTTTCAGTCCGTTGCTCTACCAACTGAGCTACCCGACCGGGCGAAACCGAAAATCGTATGTTTTCGCGATGATCGTGTCAATTATCGGTGGATTGGTTGCCAACGGATGAACCGGCGGCATGCACCTGCCGCTAACAATTTTCGCGAAAAGTACGATGATTTCGTTTGACGTCAGGGGGGTCAATCTTTTTTGATCCGTAAACGGTTCAACCGGTTCGCTTCCCGCCCGGCAATTTCCTTGCGGTTGAACCTGCCCCCCATCGGCCGGCGGCGCGATTCGTTTACAGCGCGGCGAGGGGTATCTCGGTCGACAGCGGTACGTCATGTTCTTCCATGTGCCACGCCGCATAAGCGATGCATTGATCGATGTCTACTGCTTCGAGGTACGGAAACGCCTCGAGTATTTCGTCACGAGAGCGCGTGGCGGCAAGCAGTACGATTGCTGTTCGAGGCCAAAGGCAAGTTTCATTATTGCCATCAAGGCAAATCCGCCAATTGCTGACAAGTTGACGAACATCAGCGAACGAATGAAACCAAGTCGTATAGATGGTGTAAAGTTCAAGATTGAGGCCAAGCCAAAAACCAGAGCGAGGCGGATACCTGCATCGTGATGTTAATGCTGCAATAAGCATTGCTTCAAGAAGCCGCGTCACGGATGACGCGGAAAGACTCGCGCGAGGAATCGGTTGAGTTTTGCGCGAAACAGGCTTCAATGAGGCCGCGTCACGGATGACGCGGAAAGACAACCGGCAGCGCCGCCGCCGGAACCTGCTTCCGCGCTTCAATGAGGCCGCGTCACGGATGACGCGGAAAGATGGCACGGGCGTCGTTGTTGCAATCACGGAAAACCTGCTTCAATGAGGCCGCGTCACGGATGACGCGGAAAGGAGAAACGACGCAAACAAGAACGCGCCAAACGCAACGCTTCAATGAGGCCGCGTCACGGATGACGCGGAAAGCTTGGAGCAGCTCCACGTGGGTGCCACCGAGGTACTTGCTTCAATGAGGCCGCGTCACGGATGACGCGGAAAGGCTTATCCGGGCGGCTCGGATGTTGGCGTGTGGATTGGCTTCAATGAGGCCGCGTCA
>JBGTFW010000184.1:0-10801 GCA_041747075.1 Pirellulaceae bacterium | reverse complement strand
GCGGGCGGAGGCGCGAAGCTGGTCGACGGGTCGCCCGCCAATGGAAAAGGATTGGGACGCAATTCGGCGACGGTTCTCGGCGACGACGCCAGGCAACTTGGCGAGCGAGGGAATCTCCAGCGTCTCGCCGTCGCCGAGCGGGGCGCGCAATCGGTCCAACAGAGGGTCCATTACCTCGACCATCACCGAGTCAATTCCGGGGGCCGCAAATCCGGACAGTCGGAAGGCAAGCGATCGTAGCTGATTTGCAAGACCTCGTGATAGTAGTTCAGCCGTGTCGCTGCGTCGTCCAGTCCTTCGCCAAACGATCGTTTCTCATCCAGGTAAATCAGAGGCACGGCGACCTCCACGATCTTGAGACGGTGACACGCCGCCTGAACCCACAATTCCAGCGGCATGGCGTAGCCCGTTACCGTCAGTTCCAGTTTTTTCAGCGCGGCGACCCGGTAGGCCTTGAATCCGCAAAAGGCGTCGGTGATCCCCAGCTTCAGTTGCTCGTTCAGTTCCCTGGTGATCTGCAGATTGATCCAGCGGCGCTGGACGGGCGGCTCGGTGTTGGCGTCAAAGGACTTGAGATAGCGGCTGCCCGAAACAATATCCGCTCCGCTGTCGGCCAACGTCCGCGCAAGTTCGTCGATCCGCTGCGGTTCATGCTGGCCGTCACAGTCGATCGTCACGATCGTTTCATATCCGTTGTCAATCGCGTACTGGAAAGCCGTCACCAGTGCCGCACCGTAACCGCGATTTTCGGCGTGCCGGACGACGGTGATGTCATTGCGCGAGGCAAGCACCTCCGGGGTCGCGTCCGTCGATCCGTCGTCAACGACCAGTACGTCGCGACAGTAGCGTGTTACCTGATCGAGAACCGGGTCAACCGTGGCGGCTTCGTTGAAAACCGGGAGGGCGGTCAAGTGGCGTTTCCTGGCCA
This sequence comes from Pirellulaceae bacterium, assembly GCA_041747075.1. Lineage (GTDB taxonomy): Bacteria > Planctomycetota > Planctomycetia > Pirellulales > Pirellulaceae > CAJQPP01. The sequence continues at coordinate 9,873 of JBGTFW010000184.1, read as the reverse complement.
TGAAGAATTCCTGTTGATGAAGCATCGTCGAAGGCAGTGCCTATTCTAGATCGGGGCGAACTTCGGTCAAACCTGCGGCAAAACTCCGGCCCGTTCACCGGTTGCGACTCAAAAAAGCGGTGATTGCGCCTCAATGGGACACATTCGCGAACGGCTCAGTTACTGCAGCAAGCCAACTCAGGCCGATTCGATCGGGTCGGACTCCGCCTGGCTGCACCAGACGACAAGGCCGGGGAACTGCCGTTGCAATCGGTTGCCGAGAACTTCCATGGCAAACTGCTCACTGGCGTAATGTCCGAGCAACATCAGAGCGACTCCCGTGGCTCGTGCGGCCAGGCACGTATGAAAAGTCACTTCGCCAGTGACCAGCGTATCGCAACCAGCCGCGGCCACGGAGTCCAGGAACGGACCGCCACTACCGCACGCAAACGCGATTTTTCGAGATTGATGATCCGGGGCCGCCACGAACCGGATTTCGGTGAGACTGAGTTCCGCTTTCCCGCGTTTCAACAACCTGGAAAAGGGAACTGGACCGTCCGAATCAACCACACGGGCCGCCCCCAGTTTTCCGTCGTGAAGCTCCGACGGTAGTAGCGGACGTGAATCCCGAAAACCGAATCGTTCGACAAGCATTTCGTTGATCCCGCCGCGCGTTGAATCGAATGCGGTATGAAAGCTGATGACGGCGCATCGGGCCTCGATCAGCCGCAACAGCAATTGCCCGGCAACATCGCCTGTCGTAATCGTCTTGAGAGGGCGAAAGGGAAGGGGATGATGCGTGACAATCACGTCGGCCTTTTCACTAATAGCTTCATCAGCCGACTCGGGCGTAATGGTCAGGCAGGTCATTACACGGCGCGCCGTTGCCCGCGCATCTCCCACCAGCAAGCCCGTATTGTCCCATTCCTCGGCGAGGTCCGGGGGCGCGATCGCCTCGAGCGCCGTTACAATGTCTCCAACCCGTATCGTGTGTTGTTTCGATTCCAATAGAATACGTCCAATGGTTTGTCGTACTGCGTTGCCGCAGGGCCAACTGTAGGGCGAACTGCCCGTTTGCCGCAATCATGCGGGGCAGTTCGCACTACGCCAGCGTAGCACGGGAAACTTTTTTTCGCAGGAGGTCGTCGTGCTGAAATTGCGAAGGGGAGTGCGTCTCGAAAGTCTCGGCCTGCCCTTTCGCCGCGCGCTGGAAGCCGCCTCGCGTCTCGGTGCCGACGGCGTCGAAATCAACGCGCGAACGGAAGTCCGCCCGGCCGAACTGACCCGAACGGGCGTCCGCCAGATCAAGAAATTTCTTGACGACGCGCGCCTTCGCGTCTGTTGCGTCAATTTCCCGACGCGCCATGGTTACGCAACGATCGACGACCTTGACCGCCGGGTCGAGGCGACGCGCGACGCGATGACGATGGCATGGGACCTTGGATGCACCGTATTGTGCAATCAAATCGGGGCAATCCCGCCAATCGACGCTCCGGAACACTCAACGCTTGTTCAGGCGCTCGAAGACATCGGGCGCCACGGCCAGCGGGTCGGCGCGCACCTCGCCGCGCGAACGGGAAACGAATCGGGCGAAGCGCTTGGCGAGTTCATTGGACGGCTGTCACCCGCGACGTTGTTCGTCGATTTCGATCCCGCCGAACTCATGCTCGAACGCCACGACGTGGTTGCCGCGATGCGCGAACTGGCGGGGCATGTCATCCATTTCCGCGCGCGGGACGCCGTCCGTGATCGGGCCGCCGGCCAGAATATCGCGGTTCAACTGGGGCGCGGGAGCGTGGACTTTCCCGCGCTGCTGGCCTTGCTTGAGGAACAGGGCTACGACGGGTTCCTGACCGTCCAGCGCAGCGGCGGCGACAACGCAACGGCCGAACTTGCCGCGGAACTGGTATACCTCGGCGAGGTCTTCAGCGGCAATTGAACCCTCACTCGCTGGCGCTTCGGGCTGGTATTGGCGGGTTCACTCGCTGGCGCTTCGGGCTGGTATTGGCGAGTTCACTCGCTGGCGCTTCGGGCTTGTACTGGCAAGTAAAAAAACTCGTTACGCGAGGAGGGTCTTCGAGTCCGCCCCGGGCTCTTCGCAAACGTATCGCGGCACGGCATAACCCGGCAGTGCGCGGCGCATCGCCGCGATCAGTTCCCTTCCCCGCTCCACTGGCGCCTCAAAATGCGCGGCACCGCGAACCCGGTCGAGTTGATGCAAATAGTACGGCGTGATGCCGGTGTTGATCAGCCTTTCGCTCAACTCGATCAGCGTCGCGGCATCGTCGTTGATCGCACGGAGCAAAACCGACTGGTTCAGCAACATCGAGCCGCTGCTTGCAAGCCGCCGCGCCGCCGCGACGACCGCATCGTCGATTTCGCGCGCGTGATTGATGTGCAAGACGACGATGGTGACAAGCCGGGAACCGGAAAGAGTCCGAAGCAGCGAAACCGTCACCCGTTGCGGGATGACAACCGGGAGCCGCGTATGAATCCGAAGTCGCCTGACGTGCGCGATTTGCCCGATTTCCTCAACGAGCGATTCGAGCCTCGCGTCCGTGAGCGTCAGCGGATCGCCGCCGCTGAGGATCACTTCCTGGATGGTGGCGTCATCACGGACAGGTTGAAGAGCCGTCGCCATGTCTCCGAGGGAACGCGGGGCGGCTTCGTAGGGAAAGTGCCTCCGAAAGCAGTAGCGGCAATTCACCGCGCACACCCCACTGGCGACCAGTAACGCGCGACCCCGGTATTTCCGGATGAGGCCCGGCTGGTCCATCGCGTTAAGGTCGCCGACGGGATCGGACAGGAAACCATCCGCCGACGTCATCTCGTCGGCTCGCGGCATGACCTGAAGGAGTAGCGGGTCGTACGGATCGCAAGGGCGGATGCGCGTCAGGTACGGTTCGGGAACAAACGTGCGAAACTGGCGATGGGCGGCGATCGTATCGTCTGGCCTTTCGGGCGCGGGCAAGCCGAGCCGCCGCGCGAGCTCCCCGGGATCTCGAATCGCCGACTTGACGAGTTGTTGCCAGGTTTCGGTACGTTCCCGGTGCGGGAAGGGGGTGTCCGCGTTGCGAGGACTGGTACCGACAGACTCGAGGGGGGACGCTACAATTTCCATTCTTCAACTACCCGTTGCCGCGACAATCAAAAGAATGCGCGGCGAAAAAACCAGCTTATCCAAGGACTCGACCGATGGGCACGTACAGGACCAGTGACTTTCGCAAGGGGCTGAAAGTCCAGATCGACGGCGAACCCTATCTGATGACCGAAATGAACTTTGTCAAGCCAGGTAAGGGAAACGCGCTCTACAAGTGTAGACTGAAGAACCTTGTTCGCGGTACGGTCTTGCAGAAAACCTACAAGGGGGGCGATTCACTTGAGTCCGCCGACGTCGAGGAAATCGATGTCCAGTACCTCTATCACCAGCAGGAGACGTTCGTCTTTATGAACTCGGTCAACTACGAACAGTACGAGCTGTCGGCCGATCAGGTCGATGACAACTGGAAGTACCTCAAGGACGGGATGGATTGCAAGATGGTTCTCTTTAACGGCAGTCCGATCACGTTGACGCCGCCAAACCACGTGGTACTCAAGGTCGAGATGTGTGATCCCGGTGCCAAGGGAGACACGGCGACGAACGTCACCAAACCGGTCAAGGTGGAAACGGGTGCCGAGTTTCTCGCACCGGCCTTTATCAATCAGGGAGACACGATCAAGATCGACACGCGCACCGGGGAATACATCGAACGCGTCAAGATATAACCTCTTTCCAGTTTCCGGATTCCGCCTTCCCTCTCATGCACGTCGAGTTCCACGGTGCCGCCCAGACGGTCACCGGTTCAAAACATCTGGTCGACCTTGGCGGACGGCGGTTGCTGCTGGATTGTGGAATCTTTCAGGGGAGACGAAAGGAAGCGTTTGAGCGGAACCGCAACCTGCCATTCGACGCGCGGAGCGTCGATGCCGTCGTCCTTTCGCACGCCCACATCGACCATAGCGGCAATTTGCCGACGCTTTACCGCAACGGATTTCGCGGGCCGATTTTCGCGACGACCGCCACACGCGACTTGTGCGTGCATATGCTGCTCGACTCGGCGCAAATTCAGGAGTCGGACGTCCGCTACGTGAACAAGAAGCGGCGCAAGCAGGGCCAGACGCCCTTCGAACCGCTCTATACCCGCGACGACGCCCTGGAAACGATCAAGCTCTTTCGATGCGAGGAATTCAACGTCCCCTTTGATCCACTCCCGGGCGTGACGTGCACCTATCGCTTTGCCGGGCACATGCTCGGCGCGGCGATTGTGGTACTCGATCTGGCCGGGGACAACGGGCAACCGGTGCGGCTCGTTTTCAGCGGCGATCTCGGTCGGCTTGAAATGCCGATCCTCAACGATCCGGAACTCGTCCGCGATGCGAATTACCTGATTCTTGAATCAACTTACGGGGATCGCAACCACATGGCGGCGGGTGACGCCGAGGCGATGCTCGCCCAGGCCGCGCGGGAAACGTGGGAGGCGGGGGGTAAGCTCATCATTCCGGCATTCGCCGTCGGCCGCACGCAGGAAGTCGTCTTTCGGCTCGACCGGATTTTCGAGCGGGGCGAGCTGCCACCGATGAAGGTCTTTGTCGACAGTCCGCTGGCCGTCAACATCAGCGATGTCTTTCGCGAGCACGTCGAATGCCTTAACGAAACGTTCGCGAAACTATTGATCAGCGAGGAAGACCGCGACCCGCTCGGCTTTCGCGACCTGCACTATATTCGCAAGGTCGCGCACTCAAAGGAACTGAACCATTACCGCAAGCCGTGCATCATCATCAGCGCGTCGGGGATGTGCGAGGCGGGCCGTGTCCTCCACCATCTGAAGAACACGATCGAAAGTCCGAGGAACATGATCCTCTTTACCGGTTACCAGGCCCCGCACACTCTGGGGCGAAGAATTCTCGACGGTGCCGAGGAAGTCAATATTTTCGGCGAACCCTTTCAGGTCCGCGCGCGGGTGTTGAAGCTGGAAGCCTCCAGCGGACACGCCGATCAAAGCGGTCTGATGGAATGGGCCAAGGGGGTTGCTGACGCCGGAAGTCTTCGGCAAATCGCACTGGTTCATGGTGAGCCTGGCCCGGCCATGGCGCTCCGCGACAAGCTGGTATCCGCCGACATCCGTCCCGTATTGATCCCGGCACCCGGCGAGACGATGGAACTCAGTTCGTCCCGGTAGCGCATTTTGACGTCGCGCGACCGTTTCGCCAGTCGGAATCAGGGATCGAACCGCGGAGCGATACGGCGACAACCGCGAACTGACGCGGCGCGATTGGTGAGCCGGCGTCAGCGGTCGGCTGGTGAGGGCGACAAGCGCGACGCGATCAGCTTCATCAGGTAGGGACCGTCGATGGGTTTGGGACAATAGTCGTCGCATCCCATTTGCAGGCAGGCTTCCCGCTGTCCGTGCATCGCGTCGGCGGTCAGCGCGATGATCGGCGTCGTGATCCCCATGCGGCGAAGTTCGGCGACCGCCTCCTTGCCTGACAGGTGGGGCATCTGCATGTCCATCAAGATCATCGAAAAGGGAACGCCCTCGTCCCGGGCGCGCGTTACCGCGTCGATTGCCTGCTTGCCGTCGGCGGCGATCGCAACGGTCGCACCGCATTTTTCCAGGAAGTATTTGCCGACCAGCCATACGTCGCGGCGGTCGTCAGCGAGCAGGATACGGCCGGTAAATCGAGGCAAGCTGACTTGCGAACTCTCGTCGAGGTCCGGGTCCAGCAGCGGAAGCTCCTTGAATGGAAGGGCCGAGGCGGCCTCCGCGTCAGTGAGAGGCATCGAGAACGCAAAACAACTCCCCTCGTTCGGCGTGCTGGCGGCGGTGATTTCACCCTTCATTTTTTTCGCCAGAAGACGACTGATGCTCAGTCCGAGGCCCGACCCGCCGAACAGACGCTCCGTGTCGGCGTTTCCCTGGACATACGGTTCAAAGATTCGTGCGAGTTCGTCCGCCGTCATCCCGATCCCGGTGTCGTGGACTTCGAAAACAATTCGCGCGGTACCGGGATTTTCACGGCCTTCCAGCCGAAAGACGACGCGCACTTCTCCCTCGTCGGTGAACTTCAGTGCGTTGCCGATCAGATTGACCAGTATCTGGCGAATTCGTTTCCGGTCGCCGGAAAACGTTGGCGGGAGGGGGGTGGTATCTTCAAAATGCAATGGAATTTTCCGCTCGATAACCCGTGCGTTCATCAATGACCGCAAGTCCTCGATGAGACGCCGCAAGTCAACCGGTTCGGTCTCGATCGACAGCTTGCCCGCCTCGATCCGCGACAGGTCGAGCAGGTCATTGAGCAGCTCGACAAGATACGTGCCGTTTCGCCGCATCGCTTCGAGCTTCTCGAGAACGTCGGCGTCACGGACTTCGCCGCCTAACACGTCGATGAGGCCGAGAATGGCCGTCATCGGCGAGCGCAGTTCGTGACTGACGCTGGCGAGAAAGTGGCTTTTGAGGTCGTTGGCGTAATTCGCCTGGCCGAGGGCTTTTGCCAGTCTGGCATTGGCCTGAATCAGTTGCTCACGCGTCAAGGACTCCGACGGGAGTCGCTCACCGGCAATACCGCCGGTACGTTCATCGACCATCAGCAAAATCCCCGTAAATCACCCGCCTTGCGTTTGAAGAACGCGGAAAGGCCCCACTCCCGGACGTCTCCGCTAAACAGATCGACTGTCAAGGTTAACCGGTTCTGCCGCCATGGGAGGGGCCGGACCCGATCATGCCTGACCAGCCGTCGCGGGTGATCACGATGCCATACTTGTATGCAGCGGACTTACCAAAGACAATCCCTTGACGGCCGGAAAACTCCGGAAATCCCGAAGTCCTCGCGAGGGGGTCTCGACTTTTTCCATCAGCCCCCCTGCGGAATGGGAAATGACGAAAAGCGAATTTGAAAACGTCACGGTCTACCTTGCTCACAACGACGATCCGATGCGGTCGCTCATCGAGCAAATGCTGAAAACACTCGGGCATCGAGTACCCGTCGTCACCGATTCGGGAACGGAACTGATCCGGGCGAACGCGGAACATCCGCCGGACCTGCTCATTTCGGGAGTTCGGCTCGCCGACATGGACGGGATCGATGCCCTCATCCAGTGCTGTGAACGGGAACCCGTTCCCTCGATCGTCATCGCGCTAATAGAAGACCGGGAAAAGGTCGAGGAAGCACTGAAGGACCATGTGATGGCGTATCTGACCGAGCCGGTGGAACTCGCCGATCTGCGCCCCTCGATCTTTCTCGTGCTGCGACGATTTGAGGAGTTTCAGGAATTGCGACGGGAGAATCGCGAACTGAAATCCGCGCTGGAAGGGCGCAAATGGATCGAGCGCGCCAAGGGCCTCTTGATGAAAGGGCGCGATCTGGACGAAGGCGACGCATTCAAAACCCTTCAACGGATGGCAAGCGACAACCGCAAGAAGCTTGTCGATGTCGCCCGCACTCTCGTCGAAGCCAACGACCTGTTGCGTCCGTAACCCGTCAGAACGCTCCATCATAGTCGCTGACTGCCGCGCGATGGTCGCTGACGGCTCCGCGGTCAGTCCCGGGAGTACCAGGACTCCCCATTTCAGCCCCTATCCGATGTACAATGGGTCAGCCGAATTGCACCCTCCGATTTCCACCCCAAGAGACTTTCCATGCGACTCTCGCGCGCCACGCGCTGGCTAACCGGCGCGGCAACCACCGTCCAGATTTTTGCTGCTGGATTCGATGGCACCGAATCAATGCGGTTGGTGATTGACGACGTCGCAGTCCGGACCTGGGATGACGTGGGGGGCAACGCCCTGGCCGGCGAGTTCAACGTCTTCGAATTCAACGTCGCCGGGCCGCCGCTGACAGCCGACCAGGTTCGCGTCGAATTCACGAACGACGCCGCGAATCGGGACTTGCGAATCGACCGGATCACGATCGGGGGAGTCGTCTATCAGGCCGAATCCCCCAACGTCCACTCAACCGGGACCTGGGCGTACGGCCAATGCGTGCCCGGTTACTACTGCAGCGAGTGGTTGCACTGCAACGGATCATTGCAGTTCTCCGATTTCCCGCGTCCGCCGGGTTCCATTCCCGGGACGATCGGTCAATCGGACATCGATTCCTTCTGGCGTGTCGTCAGTGATCCGATTGCGGCAACCGATGTGGTGGCGCTTGCGGGACCCGCTACGCTCCACGACGCCAGGCCGGGCGCGGTTTCGATTCGGCTCGTCGATTCCCAGGGTTTCGACGCGCGATTCCAGGAGTGGGCGGGCGAGGACGACATTCACGCCCCCGAACGAGTTGACTGGATGCTATTGCCCCGCGGGCGTTTCGAGACCGGCGATGGCAGCTACTGGGAAATCGGTTCGGTTTCGCTTTCTGGCAACGGCCAGTGGACTACCGCTCAATTCAGCGAGCCGTTTGCCGCGCCGCCGCGCGTCTTTCTGACCTTGCAAACCACCGATGGCGACGCACCGCTAGTGGTACGCGTGAGAAACGTCACGGACAGCGGTTTCGAAGCGGCCCTTTTTTCCGATGAACTTAACGGCCCGATCAGCAACCCGGCGGAAGTCACGGGATTCATCGCCATTGAGCCTGCTGCCGATTCCGGAATCGTCGCCATTGGAAACCAGACCTTTCCGTACCTGTTTGAGCGTTTTCCGGTCAGTTCCGTTCTGACCAGCGGTTCATCCGGCTATTCGTTGGTCGCTTCCGAGGAATTCTCCATGGATGAGGAAACCCAACACGCTCCCGAAGCGACCGACGTCCTGAAGATCGGTTCGCTCGTATTTGCCCAGGACTACCAGTTCAGCGATCCGGACCCCTTTACCTATCGGGTTGAGAAAGTCCCCGACGGGATTCAACTGGCTGAAGGATTTCAGGTTCGCCAGGTGGTTGCCGGCGCGGAATTCGAGGACGCCGTGGCGCTGGCGATCGCACCCGACGGGCGGATTTTCGTGGCCGAGGAAAGCGGGCTGGTGTGGATCGTCAAGGATGGCGTCCGGTTGCCGACCCCTTTCGTGGACTTGCGCGGCGAGCTGTTTTACGGGTTCGCCGATGAAGGGGGCTTGAGCGGCATCGCGCTCGATCCCGCGTTTAGCCGCCGCAGTCACGTCTATTTGCTCTATACGGCTCTCGAAGGCAATGTGGCGTATGGCCGCGTTTCGCGATTGACTGCCTCGACGGCAAATCCGGACGTCGCGAACCTTTCCAGCAAGAAGATTTTAATTGGGCATTCGCCCGCGGACGGACTGATTCAGGACGTTTTTCACAACGTCGGTGACCTTGAGTTCGGCAACGACGGGCAATTGTTCGTGAGCTGGGGTGATACGGCCGGCAACGAGGCCGACGACCCCCGACAATTTCGTTCGCAGGAACTGGATACACCGGCCGGCAAGATTTTCCGCATCAACCGGAACACAGGGGCCGGGTTGCCAACGAACCCGTTTTATACGGGCGATGGCCAGGACGTCAGGTCGAAAGTCTGGGTGTACGGAGTCCGCAACTCGTTCCGATTCGCGGTCTGGCCGGCCGGACGTTTTGATCGCGGCGATTTCGCGAACCCTCGTTTGTATTTGGGGGAAGTGGGCCGTCACGTCGCCGATGAATTGAACATCGCGCGGAAGGGCCAGAATCTCGGCTGGCCGCTCTACGAGGGGACTCAACCCTACCGGCTCAATGGCGAAGTCATTGAGCATACGCCGCCGGTGGCTGAATTCCTGCATCCGTTGACGCGTTGCATCATCGGCGGGGATTTTTACTTGGGAACGGGCTGGCCCTCGCCGTATCGCGGCTCCTTCCTCGCGGCGGATTTTGTCGAGGGTTGGTTCAATGCGTACCGGCCCAATTCCAATCACACTTCGGTAACGGAGATCGCGATTG
>JBGTFW010000183.1:0-29545 GCA_041747075.1 Pirellulaceae bacterium | reverse complement strand
CGTCCGTCAACCGATTCAATCGATTCCATAAGCGGCCCGCCGTAGCTCGCCCCCGCGCCGTTGATTCCGATCGGGATCAGCGAAATCGGCTCGGATGCGGCCGATTGACCGAGCAGAATCCGGCTGGCGCGGGAATAGTCTCCCGCCAGCGCCGACAGTTCCGGAAGAAATTCGTTGGGAGAAATCGAGGACTCTCCGCCAGCCGATCGGGCCATCAGCAACATGCGACTGACTTGCCAGGTCGAAAGATCAAGTTCGTCGATCTGGTTCTTGAACCTCGACGGGTCCGCCGCGTCATGGATCGCGCTGATGACGACATCCTGCAAGTTCCGTTCGCCCGGGCGCGGCGGAACCAGGGGAACGAGAATCACTCGCGGTTGCAAAACGCGGATTTGGCGGACTAAATACTCGCGCAACGCCATATCATTGCGATCGTCGTCCGACCTGGCCAGACCCTCCGGCACCGCAATGGTGAAACTCCCTCCGACCCGGCCCATCGCCTGGCGACAATCGTCGAGTGAAACCGTGCTCTCGGATTTCCCGGCAACCAGTAAAGCGCCTCCGACGTAACCCTGGTCGGCGCAATAGCGAGCAAACATTTCAGGAACAAAATGTTCGGGCCGCGAGGCGACTTGCAAAATCGCCACGCCCCTTGACCCGCGTCGCTGAACCGTCCACGACTGGCCGCCATCGGCGGTATGAAAAATATCGCCGGAACGCGCGATTGCCCACCCCAACTGGTCGGCGGCAAAGTGCATAGCCGTCACAGCGGACTTCGTTGGCAACTGGCTCGGCACCCATGCCTGACTTCCCGCGTTGAGTCGCCACGCGAATCCGCCGGGGTCGCCGGCAATCCAGAGTCGATCCCGTTGCAGACAAACAACCTGGAAATCAATCGACGATACCATCCCCGCATTCGTGCCGGCATACGCACCGGCAAGTTCGAACCGGGTTTGCTCCCACGTTCGCCCACCGTCAACGCTTTGAGCAACGAGTCCGTCGTCACCGACCGCGACTCCAAACGTCTCACTGACAAGACAAACGTCATTGATTACGGAACTGGAAAGGGGCGGGCCCGTGGCCGGTTTGCAAATCAATCCGTCGACGCGTCCGATCACTCCCTTTCGGTTTGCAACAACCAACTGGCCGGAGGAATGCAAGTCACCCGCCTGCCACGAAACGCGCGTCGATTCCGGAGCCGCGGACCACGACAGCCCCCCATCCTCGCTCATGAAGATTCCGCCAGGACGACCGAAACCCTCGTCCCCGACCGCGTATAACTCGCCGGAACCCTGACAAACGATCTTGTGAATTCGGGGGATGTCGAGACCAATGACCGGCGTCCAGGTCTTGCCCCCGTCCCGAGTTGAAAAAAGGACCCCGCGACTGGATGAGGCGCGCGGAAGCCGGTATCCGCCGCCAATCCAACCGGTTGTTGGCGAGGCAAAACAAACCGTTTCAAGGTCGCAATGCACACCCAGCGGCTGGGGATGCCACGTTGTTCCACCGTCGCTGGTCGTCAGCAATAATCCCCGCGCGCCGGTCACCCAGCCATTGCGCGCATCGGAAAAACAGATATCGGTTAGTTCACAATCTTCATGGTCAGTGGCCCGAACCGGCCACTCGATGGTCTGGGCCGACAGTGCGACGACCCATCCCGCCAGAAAACCGCTTAACGCAAATGGCAATCCTTTTCGCCAAACCATCCAGACTCCCTTCAAACCGCAAAAATCCGGGGCAATCCGACGATCATTGTAAGGCCGAATCGAACCCTGGGCCTATAGCGAATTGATCGTCGCTTAATCGGCGTCCGTTCGCTTGTCGACGTTCGTTAGCAAACTGGCGACCAGTTCCGGCTTGTCCTGTTCCAGCAAATGCGCGATGGTCGTGGGGGCGACGCCAAGTTTTTCGAGATGCCCGCACAGGTTCTTCCAGTGGCGCTGCCGCGTCTTGCCTTCGGAAAGGTACAATTCGGTCACGAGTTCCTGGGCGCGTTGCAACGCGATCGCGTCCCGATTCTCGTAATAGTTTCGAATGATGTTTTGCTGGCGTCGCGAGGGTTGACTCATGATGACCACCGGGAAAAGTACAGTTTGAAACGGCTCAAATCCTCGCAAGAGCAGCGGTGCCGGTCAAGTCGAGGCGATCTTTTTCATGGAAATGCGTCTTTCAGCCGCAGTGATTAACAATTGATTTTTCGCGATGCCGCGGCTGCAAGCCGCGACCACTGCAAGCATGATTTGAATCAGTGACGCGGCGGCGGTAGAATTAGCCGCGGGTCACAAGGCCGCCCCTTGCCCTAACGGCAATGGGCGTTTTGCTCTGGAGTCTGATCAGTCGGAACGGTCGTGCCCGATTTCATAACCGGGCAGGCAAGTTTCCACGGGAGGAACCTTGAAATGAGCATCTGGACGGAACGAGAGTTGCGCGAAGATACCGCGGCTCTCAGGCAATTAACTCTCAACGTTGCCTTTCTCGCCGACATTAAGGAGGACAGCGTTCGCCCCCGCGAACTGGTGCAATTGATCCAGGTTCAGTTGAGCGAACCACGGCGAATCGAATTTCGCAAGCTCGCCGATGACTTGCAACGGTTGCGTGACGAACTGGAAACGCATTTCGCGCTGGAAGAGTTCTACGGGTACTTCGAGTCGGCAGTCATCTCGCATCCCGGCATCAACGCCCGCGCCGATCGGTTGCGCTCGCAGCACGAGGTCATTTTTCTCGATTTGTGCGAACTTGTGGAACTGTCTGAAGGTGTTTCGTATGGTGAAACGGAGCCGCACCGCGCCCTCGCGGCGATTCGTGCCGGTTTTCACTCGTTCGTTCAGTCCTTTAGCCGGCACGAGGAAGAGGAACAGGAACTCATGATGCGTCTCTGCTCCGACGATTTGGGCGTAGGCGACTGAGTCGGTGCTACGTTGCCGGCAATCGGTCGACGGCGGTCCACAGACAAATCCACTCGTCAATCACTTCACCTGTTTCAAGGACACCGGCGTCACAACCACCAAATCCCGACTCCGAGAGACGCATTTCCAGTGACAGTTCCGCAATCGCAGCAAAATATTCCGCAACGCTGTCCACGTTGTTTCCCGTGCCGCCAGAAACCGAATCCAGCCCCATTCGTTTGTCGAGCCAGCAGTGGAGCGCCCACAGGGCCGCCGATCGCGAATCCTCCGCCGAAGTGAGAAACTGAAGCGTTCCGGATTGAATATAGTACTTGGGCATTTCAATAATCCTTTCGTGGATGCAAGACCGCAAAATGACGCGCTAGTCTTTGTCACGCTATTCATCGCCGCGGATTGGACAAGTCTGGTCCTTCCAGGATGATTTGCCGCCAATACAGGCCCGACCCGCCAGCGAGTGAACCTGGATTCTCAAAAATCCATTCGCTGAAAGACGGCGCACGAGATTCCCAGCATCACGAACATGAACACCAGACCGCTCGTCAACGGAGTCCACGGATCGTCCGGCGGCGGGTCCACGGTCAAGTCAATCGTGGGATTGTTCGTCGTATCGCCGCTGCTCGAGAGCCGCGCAATGACCTTGTTGAACTCTCCGGGTTTGGGAAAGGAGCGATAGAGTGGCCTGACCAGCCAGCGAAACATTTGCGTCATGATGTCCGCCGCGGGGATTTTCGATTCGACCCGTTCCCTCGACTCGAGATCATACAGCCTGGCACCCTGAAAGCGGTCTCCGATCCACAGCCGTCCCCGCGCATCAAACGCGGTCGCCATGACGTCTCCTTGCAGTCCGAACCCGTACGAAGCAAGTTCCCCGCGCGACCGGGCGTCGTAAAGCCAAAGTCGGCCTTCGCGGAAAGTCACCGCGGCGATGTCGCTGCTGGCGGCGAGGCCGCGGATCGGCACGCGACTGTCGAGCGTCCCGGTCCACACCTCGTCGAGCGTCGCGCTGTCGAGATGATAGAACTGTCCGTTTCCATGCAGGAGAAACAAACTGGACCCGCGAAGCTGAACGAGGCCCGTCATTCGCGAGTTTTCCTGCTCTCCCACCGCGCGTTGCCGGTTGATCGTATAGCGACCCTCGCCGTCTGGCCGGAGCACGACGACTTCCCCGCGCGAATAGAGCGCGATCTCACCCGATTCCGGATCCAGCGAAGCGCTGCCGCTCCGCGCCACGTTGAGAGATTCGTGGTCGCTGATTCTCTGGAAGCCCCCGGTTCCAGTCGTGGGTCGGGAAAAGAGCCTTTTCAAACCGCTCGCCGAGCCTGATTCCGAATCATCAGCAGGCTCCTCGCTGGCGGTCGACTCGCGCCCGGTTCCCTCGTCAGTTGAATCGCCTGATTCTGGCGGAGCAAGGATCGCCTCGACTGGGCGGCTCCACACCATCCCCGATCGATCGACGGCGAGCACACCGGACCCGCCCCCATCAAAGAGCGCAACGGTTCCGGCCGGGAGGGTACCGACGGTCCGGGATTCCAACGTGTTGGCGGCACCCAGCGCGATCAGATCAAGGACTCCCGATGTTGCCCTTGAGAGGACCTCGGTAGCGGTCGCGTCGACGGCAAGCACCACGTTACCGGAGGCGACCCACGCGGGGCCTGCCACGTCGGGTATCTCATCGAGTCGCCCAAACCAGGTCGCCACCTCCATTCCAGTGTCTTGTTCCGTCAAGGGGCGGTTGGAAAGGTAGCGCCAGTTTTCTTCCGCCGAGTCCCATCCCTTGTTCCGTTGCATCTTGTCGACCAGCAACACGCGATCGCCGGCCGCCACAATTTCGGTGGGCGCGAGATTATAGAAACGGCTGTCAAAGCGCTGGTATCCAAATCCAACGGCGAAGCAGGCGCCCCAGAAGAGAATTGCAAAGGCGATGCTGAGGATCGGACTGCGAAACCAGATTCCCGCGAGCACCGAGACGGAATAGTACATTGCGAAAACGAGCAGGTAGACCGGAATGCTCAGCAACAACGCGCGTTCCCAGACCCCCAACTGGATTCCCATCCACAACCAGATGCCCGCGAAGAAAAGTGTAGCGCAGATAAGGATAAAGAGGCAACCGCCCACGAATTTCGCCAGTAACAAGGCCCACCGCCAGACCGGTTTGCTCAGCAACAAATTGAGCGAGCCTGGCTCAAGCATCTCCGGAATTATCGACGCCGTCACCAGAATTGCGATGAAGATACCGATCGACATCACGAAATTGTCGAAGAGGGCCGGGAGGCCCGAAACAATGCTCCTTGCGAACTCGGCGTGCGTGATATTGCTCGTGAGAAACTCAATCTGCCATGCGGCGTAGTAGAAATCGAGTTGGGTGCGTCCGGGCATTTCAATGTCCCGTCGCAGCGCCGTCGCGAGAAGGATGCGATTGAGGCGTTTGACTTCCATATCCGCAAGGGAATCGACGCCGCGATCGAGTAGTTCCTGTGCCTCTGACGCAGGTCGCTTGCCCGCGAAGGCCGCTTCGTCGTAAAAGTCACGTCGGGCGACCAGAATATTCAATTCGTTGCCAAGCCGGTGAAAGGCCGGAGCGACTCCGCCCGGGTCCATCATTTCATCCTGCTTGCCCTCGGCGACTTTTTCGGCGCGGTCTTTCAGATCCTTTTGCAGCTCCGGTGAAAGCAGGTTCCAGACGCGCGCGACGGCCAGCCGTTCTCCCGAAGCCCCTTCATCCACGAGCCGACGGGCGAGCCGATCGGGGTTCGGAAAATGGAGACGCGGGTTGAGTTGCCAGTCAACTTGCTGGCGAAGGTGAAAGGGCGCGATCGCGAGAAGGATCATTACGATCAACCCGATCACGATATAAAGAACCCGCGACGACCGCGCCGCGCGAAACGAATCATGGATGACGGCCAGGTAGGGTCGCATGTCAGTCGGCAAGGTCCTTGGCCGGGAATGTTTTCGGGCCGAATTTCGTTGCCGAACCCGTTTCACTTGCCGAGTCAGCGCGAGCCACGATTTTCAAAAACGCCTGCTCGAGATTGATCTCCTCGCGGACAAGGCGAAGCAGACTGACCGACGCCGCGCGCAAGCGATCAATTGCCTGGTCGACCTCCGACTGACCAGGAAACCGCGCCATGACATGGATCGCGGCCGCGCCCCC
Source organism: Pirellulaceae bacterium (assembly GCA_041747075.1). Lineage (GTDB taxonomy): Bacteria > Planctomycetota > Planctomycetia > Pirellulales > Pirellulaceae > CAJQPP01. The sequence goes on along the minus strand of JBGTFW010000183.1, from coordinate 23,488 downwards.
CTGTTCGTTCATTTCAAACGACGATTCGACCGGGCCTGCAAGCTCGCAGGACCGGAGGTGTTCGCCCAAAACCTGTCGAATTGCCGCTTCCTCGCCAACCAGGTCGAGAGCCACGTCGACCCCCGCCTCGCGCGTCTGGAGTTCGACAAACCTGCCGATGTCCCGGACATTGCCGCAATACTGCAGATGCCCGCGATGAAGAATCGCCACGCGATCACAAACCATCTCGACTTCCTGCAAGAGATGACTGTTGAGAAATACGGTGACGCCGCGCTCGCCCATTTGCTGCATCAACTGGCGCAACTCGGCCCGCGCGCCCGGGTCCAGCCCGTCGGTCGGTTCGTCAAGCACGAGCAGTTTCGGCTCGTGCATCAGTGCCTGGGCCAGTCCGAGCCGCTGCAACATTCCTTTGGAGTATTTGGAAATCCGGTCGCCTCCCCGCCCCGTCAGCCCGACAAATTCCAGCATCCCGTCGCGCCGCTTCCGAACCTCCGCTGAGGACAGCCCGTTCATCCGTCCGTAGAAATCCAGCGCCGTGTAACCGGTCAGGTGTCGCGGAATGCGCAACTGTTCGGGGAGATAGCCAACCTGTCGTCGTCCGTGACGGCTCCCGGCGGATCGCCCCAGCAATTGGGCGTTGCCCGATGATTTGCCGATGATGCCAAGAAGGATTTTCAGAAAAGTCGTCTTGCCCGCGCCGTTGGGTCCGAGCAACCCGAAGACTTCGCCGCGATTGACCTGAAACGAAACATCGTGAAGCGCCGGCAGTTTCTTTCGGAAAATCAGCCCGTCGGTGTAAGTCTTCGAGAGGTTCTCGACTACAATCGCCGGATTCTTTTCCAGATTGTCGGAAGCTTGAATCATGGGCCGCTGGCAGGTGTGGTGTTGGCCGGGTTCATCGGTGATTTTCCGCAACCTTTCGGGAGACGGCGGGACCGGTCCGGCGGTCGATGGTAACGGCCCTCGTGGAATTCGGCAACTTGGGCGGATTATGGCGTCTTTTTTGTCCTCCGCGCCGGATTTTCGTGCCAGGATTCGTTTGGTGAGCTTGTGAATCGACGGTTCCGAACGGCAACCTGCCCTGGGCCGACGGCCACCGTTCCCGACAACGGAATCCAGAGATATGTTACGAGCCAATACCCACGCCGTCAGTCCTGAGTTGCAGGAACTGGTCGAGCATATTCTCGACGAGGAGTCGCGCGCCAGAATCAATGAACGCCGCGACGCGTCGCGCCAATCGATCACGCGGCCAATCATTATCGAGCCGAGGGACATCCCCGGTCGCACCGTCAACGCCCTTACCCGGGACATTTCGGGACAAGGGATCGGTGTCATCAGCGCCGAGCGTTTTCAGCCCAGGGTCATGGCCCGCGTTTTCATCAGCCGGATCGGTGCGCCGCCATCGATTGTCCTGGCCGAATGCCGCTGGTGCGACGATTACCAGCACGGCTGGTACCTTTCGGGGTGGAATTTCGTTGCCGTGCAGCGCGGCTAAACGGCTAGAACGTGGCGGAAGGAGTTTTGAACAGACGATCGCGAGCGGGCCGACCGAGTCGAAGCCGTCCGGCCTGAAAGCCGGGGACGGCGAGGTTCGCTTTGAACACGTCGTTTGCGCCGTTCACTGCAACTATACCGACCCGCAGCGGATTTACCTGCAGACTCCGCCGTACCAGTCGTATGTCATCGCCGCGAAAGTCGCGTCCCCCTCCCCGACGCATTGTTCTGGGACGATTCATGTCCCTACTGGTACGTTCGCCGGGGGACAGTCGACGGACGCACCATTCTTGCGGGTGGTTGCGATCACCGAACCGGCGACGGCGACCCAATCGTGGCGCGGGAAAAACTGGAGACGTGGATTCGCCAGCGATTTGACGTCGAGGAAATTGTTTCGTGGTGGAGTGCCGAATTCTTTGAATCGACGGATGGACTTCCCTTTATCGGCAAGGTTGCGGGAAAGGGAAACGTCTGGATCGCGAACGGACTGAGCGGTGTGGGCCTGACATTGGGGACCGCCGCCGGAACCATGCTCGCCGATTTGATTGGGGGCAAGCCCCATGAACTGGAGGACGCCCTCTCGCCTGGCCGGGTTGATCCCCTCTCGGCGGGCAAGGTCATTGTGGAGCAGATAACCGCCGTCAGGGATTACGCCGAGAGGGTATTGCCCGCCGCAACGATTGATCCCGAACACCTCAAGCCGGGACAGGGAGCGGTCGGTACGATCGACGGAGAACATGTCGCCGTCTGCCGCGATCGCGACGGTTGTTTGCACAAGCACAGCCCGCTATGTACCCACATGGGCGGCGTCGTTCACTGGAACGCGGTCGAACAAACGTGGGATTGCCCGGTTCACGGGGGACGTTTTGCTGCCGACGGGAATCGGCTCTACGGACCTCCCGAAGACGCACTGAATCAATTTGGCAAAGAAAGTCAAACGACGAATTCATGAGTTCCCGTGCATCGCCGGAGTTTCGGATTCAGCCATCCCCCTGCGACTGACGGGACGTTTTTGTTTGGGCCAGGCGGCTTACGAACGCGACATGATCGTTGCTTTCGATTCCGAGCTGCAGCGTCTGGAGTACGGCTCGGGGATCGTCGCCAGTGACGGCGACCAGATTGAGCCAGAGACCAGGAAAAACGCGGCTGCGGTAAATCCCGTCGCCGGTTTCCAGCGACTGAAAAGTGCCGTCAATCAACTCAAACCAGTCGATGGTGCGATCGAGTACGCGCCACACCAGGTACTCCTGGACCTGGTTGCGCTGATACGCGGTGAACTTGTCGTGCAGGTCGTAACTGACACTGCTGGCTGCGATTTCGACGATCAGTTCCGGGGGACCTTCAATCATCCCTTCGACCAGCCGGGAACGGCCGCCGCATTGGTCTTCGATCCGCAAATACGAATCGGGCTGAGGCATATTGACCGTATCCAGCCGTAACGACGAATTGTCACCGCATCGTACACCAGGCGTGTGCACTCGGTAGACTCCCAGCCAGGTAACAAGATCCGCATGAGGCTCGCCATGTTGGGATGCGGAAACGGGCGACGGCATATAGACGACTCCTTCCACAAGCTCGGCATCGGTCATTTCCGGCATCGCCCGATAACGCCGTTCAAATTCGATGCGGTTCATCCGATCTCCCGCCTGCAGACGCGGAAGCCCAATGGGCACCGTGAGTGGATTATTTAGCGAAATCGAATCCGTGTTGCGTGTGGACATATCTCCATTATAAGACATGGCGGGCCCCGCACCAGTCGATCTGTCTGTTGGCAGGCCCGGAAAAAAGGGGGGAAGGCGGTTCGTTGAAATTGCTCGTTCGTTGCCAAACCCTGCTTCCCCTGGCACGAGACCGCGCGGGGAGCCGATCGTGTTGATGGCAGTGCGACTGGAGGGGAGTTTACACCACCCCGTAAGCGAGCATTGCGTCGGCGACTTTCCGAAAGCCGCCGATGTTCGCACCGTCGATGTAGTTGATCCGGCCATCCATTCCCTTGCCAAACTCGACGCACCGCTCATGAATCTCGTTCATGATTTTTCGCAACTTCTCCTCGACTTCCTCGCGCGACCAGCTAACTCGCATCGAGTTTTGACTTTGCTCCAGTCCGCTCACCGCGACGCCCCCCGCGTTCGACGCCTTGCCGGGCGCGTGGAGGATGTCGTTTTTCCGAAAGAGTCGCATCGCATCGATGGTGACTGGCATGTTGGCACCCTCGCAGACCGCGATGACGCCGTTGTCGATCAACGATTTCGCATCCTTCTCGTCCAGTTCATTTTCGGTCGCGCAGGGCATTGCGATGGCGCATTTGACTCCCCACGGCCGCGCGCCCTTGTGAAAGCGGACCGCGTCGAATTTGTCCGCCATCTCCGAAATGCGGCCGCGCTGGTTCTCCTTCAGGTCGTGGACGAACTCAAGCTGTTCCCCGGTCAATCCATCCTTGATTTCAACGAAGCCATCCGAGTCACTCAACGTCAACACGCGTACACCCATGCTGATTGCCTTTTCAGCCGCATAGCGCGCCACGTTGCCGCTGCCACTGATCGCGATGGACTTTCCCTCGAGTTCCTCATCGTGCTGTTTCAGCATGTTCTCGCAAAAGTAGATGCAACCATATCCGGTCGCCTCGGTGCGGACGGCGCTGCCGCCAAAGGCGAGTCCCTTGCCCGTGAGCACGCCGGTCCACTGGTTCTCCAGCCGCATGTACTGGCCGAAAAGGTAGCTGATCTCGCGCGCGCCGACGCCAATGTCCCCGGCGGGAACGTCGACGTTTTCTCCAATGTGCCGGTGCAGTTCCGTCATCAGTGACTGGCAGAACCGCATCACTTCGTCGTCGCTTTTGCCTTGAGGGTTGAAGTTTGATCCTCCCTTGGCACCGCCCATCGGCAGTCCCGTCAGACTGTTCTTGAAGATTTGCTCAAAGCCGAGAAACTTCAGCACGCTTTGTGTCACCGAGGGATGGAAGCGCAAACCGCCCTTGTACGGACCGAGGCAGTGATTGAACTGCACGCGCCACGCCCGGTTGGCGCGAACGTCTCCCGCATCGGTTTGCCACGAGACCCTGAAGATGATGATCCGGTCAGGCTCGGTGAGCCGTTCGAGAATCTGGGCCTTTCGCATCGCGGCGTGATCGAGATACCACGGCATGACTGACTCGACGACTTCCTCGACCGCCTGATGAAATTCGGTTTCATTGGGGTTCCGCTTTTTCAGTCCCTTCATGAACTGTTCCTGGATTTTGTCGGCCTTTTTCATTTCCTGTTCCTTGACTTATGTTTTTTCCATCATCCGGCGTGAAAGTTTCAAAACGGTTCGCCGGGGCAGAAAGGGCTTGATCCAGCCGAGCATCAGCGACAGTTTCCAGTCGTTAATGGCGACCAGCTTTCCCTTTTCCATCGCCTGGTATCCGACCCTCGCGACGTCGCGCGACGAGTCGGCGTTCTTGAACGCGGTCGTCTCCGCAATGCCCGCCGTTTCTCCGAATTCCGTATCAACCGGACCGGGACAAAGCGCGGTCACGGTGATCCGCGTGTCGATCAACTCCTCGGCGATCGCCTGGGAAAACGACAGGACAAAGGCCTTGGTCGCATAGTAGGTCGCCTGCAGCGGTCCGGGAAGCATTCCCGCGGTCGAGGCGACGTTGAGGATTTTTCCCTCGTTGGAACGGACCATATCCTGAAGGACCCGATGCGTCATTTCCGCAAGTGCGAGAATGTTTAGCTGAATCATGGCGGCGTCGTCTTTCCACGCGCGCTCGTGGAACTTGCCATGACCGCCGAAGCCCGCACTATTGACAAGCACCCGGACGGGTTCGCCCGCTTCGTCGATTTGCCGGCAAATGTCTTTCACCGCTCCGTCCGCCGTCAAATCAGCGGCGATAACGCGGACGGAGACCCCGTGGGCGCGTTCCAGTTCCGCCTTTAGCGATTCAAGGGCATCGCGCCGCCGTGCGACAACGACGAGATCGCCTCCCCGCGCCGCGTGGATTCTCGCCAAATCGCGGCCAATCCCGCTTGACGCTCCGGTGATGAGTGCCAGATTCGCCATGGATCAAACGATCGCCGCGGTTCGGGCCGCCAAACACTGCTCGTCCCTTGAAGCAGCCTGTTACTTGAAGCAGGGATTGTAGCATACCGCAATCGTTCGGAACCGGCGAGTTTGTAGCTGCCGTTGCCAAACGGCGGGAATTCCAAACGGTGGGAATTCCGGTTTTCGCTATTGAATATCCACGCTTTGGCAAGCGTGGCTACGTCGTGGGCGGGACGCCCGCGCTCCAACCCCCCTTACCGGCTCCGCTTCATCTCGCCTTGCATAAAGGTGACCCATTTGCCGTCGCCGGTCATCATCTCGGAGGTCGCGATGATGTGATCGGGCGTTTTGAATTCGTAGCTGTCACGGAACTGCGTCATCGTTTCGTCACCCGCCATGAAGTTCGGGCCTTCCGCTTCAAGCGACAGTTTCTTGCCGGACTTGTCGACCGTGCCCTCGTACCGCCACATGTAATTGGCCATGGAATCGACCCACGTGCCGACATATTTCTCTTTGGCGGAATCGTAGCCGATCGTTTGAATGCCGTTCATCGTTGTCCCCGCAATGTCGCCGGTCAATTCGTTGATGACCCAGAATTCGCCGAGCTTGCGGGACTTCATCACTCCCTCGCATTCCATGGCCGGCTGGTCCTCCCCCATTGATCCTTTCATTTCCGTTGTCCACTCCCCGACGAACTGATCCAGCCATTCATGCTGGACGCTTGCCTCCTCCATTTGAGGCATTTCCTGGGCGACGACCGCCGAACCCGCAAGACAAATCAACAACGAGGCGAATTTAACGAGACTTTGAAACATGAATCGATCTCCCATAAAGAAAAAAAGTGTTTACGCTGCACATTCCGCGGGCGTCCGACGGGTACATCGTAGCACGAACTGCCAGTTCGGGACGACAACCAGCGATTATCGCGGTTTCGACGAACAGAACCTGTCCAGGCATTATGGCGACTTGATCGCCGTCGATGACCTGTTGCTGGAGATTTCCACCGGGAAACGCTAGCGGCGGGGGGCGGGAAACTGATCTAGGTAATTCACGCGGACCGGGCTAAATTTCAAACCGCACTTCGGCATCAACCATCGGTCGATATCGCGCGAATTCAAAACGAGTCTGCGGAGGCGAGCATGAAGCTTACCGAAATTGCCATCTATGGCCCGACCGGCGGAACCGGTGTCCATTTACCGCGGATTTCGGACGGACTTAACGTCGTCGCCAGCGGGAAACCAACGCGCGGAGCGGAACTGGCATCGTTTCTCGAAGAAGTCTTTTTTGGCACGCTTTCGGACGCCCGGCAGCGGGAGTACGCGGCCCTTGCGCCGGCTTCGAACGGAGCAAATCGTTACGGCTATGTCCAGGTTGCCTCGGGCGGTCAGGCCTATCGTCTTGAGCGAACGGGAATAGCGGGTTCGCGAAGTGAACTGGCCGTTTCCGACACGGCGGGGAATCGTATCGAGCATCGAGTTCCTGCCTGGTTGAGCAGCATTGACCGCGACCTCTGGCGCAAGGTCTTTCAGGCAATCATTGGAACCGGCGGCCGAGGACTTGACCCGCTGTTGATCGAACTCCTCGCGAGATATTTCGGGCCGTCAAGTCCGCGGCCCGGACGAATTGCCACCGCGATTCCCGCGATTGACCAACCGCACAACCGGCTGGAACTGGTTGAATCGGAACTGGGAACCATCCGCGAAGAGCGCGATCGTCTGGTTCTTTCGGCTGCCTTTGAGGACCGTGAACGGCGCAACCAACTCGTCGCGATCGAACACGAAATCAACGATTGCCTGGCCAGCCGCGGTGCCCTCGAGACGCGGATCGGGAAGGAACGTGAACAACTCAACGAGCTGGACCGGCGGATTGCCGCGCTCCGCGACGAGGTTGCACGGATGGAACCGGAGGGTTGGACTGCTTCGACGCCCGACGCTCCTCCGGACCTGTTGCGATTATACTACGAACGGCTCGACGAAGTGGATGGGGAGATTCGCCGCTGGCGCGCCGTGCAAGCCGATATTCAGCGCCATCGCTTGCGGTTGCGCGATGAAATGACGGCGGACCGCGAACCTGACATCGAGTCGCGCGAGCACCCGTGGCACGACGCGCGCGCAATTCTCGTTGCACTGGAGGAGAAAATCCTTCAGGCCGAACAACTGGCGACAAGGGATGGTTCGTTATCGAACGCGGATCATCACCAGGGCCTCCCCTTTCTTTGCGCGAAAATGCGCGACGACCTGAAGTCGCTGTGCGAGGAATTGAGCCAGCGATACCGGCATGTCCGCTACCGGGGCGTCGCCGCCGAGATGAAACAACTGAGACGTTGCTACCGTGAAATGGAAGAGAGTGTTCAACGACTGTTGCAGCGGAGAGGGCGTCTCGTCGCGGAAATTCGCGATCGGGATTCCGAAGGTGCCGCGGCGATTGCCTGCGCCGACCGCGAGTTCATATGGTGGGCCGAACAGCACGGCTACCTCGACGCGCGCAACCGTTACGTCGCCGAGACGCCCGGTGAATCGTTTCAGCGAGGGACGACGCATGCCGGCCTCCCCGACTGGAACCCGGACAATAACTTTCGCGGGTCCACCCTCCACGCGGACCTCGCCGAGCTTCAGGCGCGCCGCGCGGCGGATTGGTCCTGGCTGAAACGCCTGGAATCCGAACTGGGCGACATCGAGCCGCGGAGCGAAATCCTTGCGCGGGAACGGATTGAGTTGATCCGCCTTGCCACCGTCGATTTCGAATCGCGCATCCGGTCGCTCGACCAGCGGCGGACGGAACTGGAACGTGAGCGAGCACGGCTGGCATCAGCGGTCCGCCCCGACGAACCGGCCGGGTACTGGCAAACGGGACATTTCCTCGCCGACGCCGCGCGCTATCTGCAGCGCCTGAGCGACGGCCGATACGACCGGATCGTTATTGACGCACAACGAACGGTCTTTCTCGACTCGGCGCGGCAGGGTCCAGTTGCCGCCACGACGCTCGCTGCCACCGAACAGTCAATTGTTCGACTGAGCCTGTGCCTCGCCGCGATCCAGGCCCTTGCGCTGCGCGGAGTCCGCCTCCCGCTGCTGGTCACGGAAACACGAGGAAACCTTGATGATCGGCGGCTCTACGACGTTCTCGAATCGTTTACAAGTCACGGTCATCAGGTGATCATCGTCACGGCCAGCGCGTCGATGCTGCAAGTTGCCCGACAACGCGGCGCGACATGGTACGAACTACCCGACACCGAAATCACGGCACCGCTGTGGAGTCCCGATCCTGCGGCACCGCGAATTGAACCCGAAGGTTTTCCGTCGCTCATGTCGAATCCGACGGTGCGGCCGCTTTCGCGGCACGAATTTCCCACGGTACCCGTCCGCTGCATGACATTCGACGAATTGCTTGTCTCGCGGGGAGATTCCGGAGTGCCGCAGCGTCTCGAATCGCCTCTTGAGGCAACCGACATCGTGGAGACGATTTATCATTCGGCGCTCGCATCGGTTGGGGTTTTTACGGTGGGCGATTTGATCGAATTGAACCTTGAAGTTCGCGGACCGGAACTCGCCCGTCGGGGATTCAGCACCCGGCAACTCGCCCGGTGGCAATCCGTTGCCTTGCTGACGACCGCCCTGAACGATTTGCACGTGGCCCAGGCCCGCGTCCTGGCCGATTGCGGGATCGTGAGGCCTGAGACTCTTGCTCATATGGAAGTCGCCGACGTACTCAAACGCATTGACCGTCAATCGACGTCCCTCGCGGGCCGTCGCGGACAATCGGGCGTGTCCCCGGAATTTATACCTCTTCAGATTCAGTCGTGGATCGATCGGCTAAGACGCAATCCGGCGACCCATGCGTTGCGACCCGCGGCTGGCACAGGCGGCCCGCGAACGCGTGGCCCACAGTCCGACACCGGCGCGACGCGGAACACCGGCGCGGCGCATGTTCATGACGTACCGGCCCGGGCGACGGGCCACACCGGGCGGGCCGCGACGGCGAAACCCTACCCGGGATCAGGATTCCGGTTCCTCCTCGACGAGGAGGACCCACTGGAGTCCGCCCCGTCCATCGGCCCGAAAACGGCGGAGCGGTTGCGCGACATCGGTATCGAGACGGTCCGGCAATTCCTTGACGCCGACGCGGCGGACATGGCGGCACAGCTCGATAACCGGCGGCTCTCAAGAAAATTGCTTGGTGCATGGCAGGCGCAGAGCCGGTTGATGTGCGCCGTGCCCAATCTCCATGGCCACGACGTTCAGATATTGACGAGTTGTGGAATCACCAGTGAGAAGGAACTCGCGGCGCGCGACGCCGGTGAACTTCTTGCAACGACCAAATCCTTCGTCAAAACGAAGGAAGGCGAACGGGTGCTGAGGAACAACAAGGCGCCGGACCTGGCCGAAGTGACGGGCTGGATCGACGCCGCGCGTCATGGCCGCGAAATCCATGCCGCCTGAACGGCGCGGAATCCTTGTCCAGCGCGGGAGGGCGGGGCCGCGCGTGATCCGGGTAAACCCGTGGCCACCTGTCGCCTGGAATGCCGGCGGCTATTCGCGCGGGCGGACCGCTCCGGTCAAACCCGAATAGTCCTCGCGATCCTCGACGTGCCACAACGGCATGCCAAGTTCAACGCGGCGACGAAGCGCCTCGATCTTTTCATTGGAGCCAGCGGGAGCATCCGTCGACGCGAAATCATCGCTCGGGTCGGGACTGAAATCCTCGTCGTGCCCATACTTGAGTATTGCCTCGAACACATTCTTGATCGTCTGGTTTTTTTCCATTTCTGCCTTGCCTGGAAGTTCCTGTGCTGCGACGCCCCCAATTATTCTCAAATCGCCCGCTCTGTCAAGAAAATTTCACAAAGTTCCGCCACCTGCCCGCACGCCGCGCCCGTTTGTGAACCGGCGAACAGGAATTTGGCTACTGGTTACCGCCCAGCGGATTGTCTGCCGCCGCATCGGGAACATGTTTGGCGACCGTGTCGCCAACATCAGTCGCGACTTTGACAAGGGCATTTTTGAGCTGTTCGGCGAGGGTCACGGGCTTCGGCTCGTCTTCGGGGAATAACCCCCCCCCTTTTTTTCCGCCCTTCTCGTCCTCTTTCTTGTCGATTGGGGCGTCGGGGTCCGGCGCGCGAACATCGGTAGCCAGCATGGCGTTATCGAATTGCTTGACGAGGTCCTTGATAAAGGCCTTTTCAGCGTCGTTGGAAAATCGGAACAGGCCGCCGTCTTCACTCCGTTTCTCACCGACGAGCGCTGTACGGCAAATCCAGATCCAGGTCTTGAAACGCCGTCGGACCAGTTCGCGATGGTATTCCGGCAAGACCTCGGCCACCAGGGCCTTTTTGCCAGTCGTCGTTCCGCCGGAATCTCCCCCGCCCGAGCCGCCGTCATCATTGCCGCCGCCCCCTTTCCCCAAGTTTCCACGATTGCCGCCGCCTGAGGATTGTTTGATCGTCTCTTTGAAAAATCCACTGATGAAATCGATTTCACTGGTCTTTTCATCAATGTAATTCGCGTCCGTGTTGGCCGCGGCCACGACCAGTTCACCAATCTGTCGAATGACGTCCATGGCATTGGCCTGGGCGGGGTCGGCGAATCGGAGTTTCGAGTACGCCTCGACGGCCTCGGTTCGCACAAGCATTTTTTCCGACGAACTGGAAACAAGATTCTGCAATGCCGCGGCGTAGCGGTTGCCTTCACCTGGTAGTGCGAGATGCCCCATCACCTGAACAGCCCGCCGCTTCATCCAGTAGACTGCTTCGCGCGAGGCCTTTTCGTCCGGTTGCCGTTCAATCAATGCGAGCATCGTGTCGCCAATCTCGCGGGCCGTCGTCTCCGGAATCTCGTTCCTTGAACCCGGAGCGCGGAGGCGAGTGTGTCGCTCGATTCCGTTCATCGCACTGACACGCAGGTATTCCGGCCAGGTATCGGTCGATGCGACCTGAACCAACCACGGCAGCACCTCCTCGACCGGCACCGGCAGGACTCCGCCCGACCGGTTGCCCTCGCGCGAGTTCAGGTGCCCCAGCAGCAGGACGGCGTTGACTCTCGCGGCGGGATGAAAATTTCCCTCGGCCACCGGCTTCATGACAGGAATCGTGAGGGCAATTAACTGGTTTCGCAAGTTCTGGTTGATTGCGTCCTCAAAATAGTCCTTGAAAAACCGCTCGCGGATATCACCCAGCCGCGATAGGGTCGAATCATCCAGTTGAGTCATTTCGGGAAAGACGTAGCCGCGAAACCACGGTTCCATTGTCGCGGCGTTTCCGCCACGGCCGCGCAGAGTATCCTTGACCTGACGCTGCATTTCCGTGCGTCGAGTCCTGACTTCGTTGCGCTTGGTGTTGAACTGAGTCACTTGTTCGCGACTTGCACCTTGCGGCGGAGCCGTCGGCATCTCGTATTCCGCCGCAATCGGCAGGGTCTCATATTGCGGTTCGTCCTGCGCCAATAACGTACCCGTGGACCAGGCAACCATCGCCAGGCCGACCAGTCCGTTTCGTACGACAATGTCACGACGCATCGAGCGCCCTACAGAAATACCAGGGGTCATCATCTGGACACCGGAAAAATTACAGGATCGGACTTGGATCGGACGGTCGTAACCGCGACGGGCATTTGCGATTTCCATCCGGCCGGGTCGCGAATACCCAAAATAACACCGAACGAACGGATATGCCAGGGTTTTGACGCGGGGACCTCCTGGCGAGTTCCCGAATTCGGATAACGGGACCACCGCTTACGATCTTAACGGTTGGGGGACGACTTGTCAGGCAGCATCCGCACCCGAAACCGCAACGGGCACGGGGCGGCTTGCTGATCCGGCTGCATCGCCATCGCGCCGAAAAGGGGCCCAATGGGCGCGGGACGCGGTCGTGTGCCGTACGAATTGACGGTATGCGCCCCCGCCGATCCGGATATAATTGAATCAACCTGCGCCCCGTCGGGCCAGGAACGAGAGGTCATTTTCCACCGGAGCCTCGCCATGGGCGACGAGATCAAGGGCTTTGCCAAAATTCTCATTGATCGGGGCGTCATCACCCGCGACATGCTGGTAGACGCCCAGCAAACGGCCCGAACCACCGCCAGCGAAGTCGCCGATGCACTGATCAAGCTTGGGTACGCGACGGCGGATGAAGTCATGCAGGCGTTGGCCCACGAACACGGGCTCGACTACATCGATCTGAACGCCTCGGAAGTCCCCGACGACGTGATCGAATTGATGCCCGAATCGGTGGCACGGGAAAATGTCGTCCTCCCGTACCGCGATGACGGGGGCCAGTTGACCGTGCTGATCAGCAACCCCCGCGACGTCGACACGATGGAAAAGCTGCGGTTTATCCTCAATCGCGATATTCGCATCGCGCTTGCCCCGCGGACCGCGATCCTCGAATCAATCAACCGGCTGTACGGCCAGGTCGAGGGAGAGTCGGCGGACTCGATCCTTCAGGAATTCACCGACACCGCGATTGACTTTACCGAAACCGTCGACGAGGACGTCAAGGACGGCGAGATCATCGACGAAAGCAGCGCGCCAATCGTTCGCCTCGTCAACCTGATGATCACCGAAGCCGTCCAGTTGCGCGCTTCCGATATTCACATCGAACCGTTTGAAAACCGGGTCCGCATTCGCTACCGCATCGACGGAGTGCTCCACGAACGCGACCGGCTCCCTCGTCGCCAGCTCAGCGCGGTGATTTCGCGCATCAAGATTCTTGCCAAGATCGACATTGCCGAACGACGCCGACCCCAGGACGGACGAATCAAGGTGACCGTCGGCGACAAGGAACTGGACCTCCGCGTCAGCATCATTCCCACCAGCCATGGCCAATCGGCCGTCATGCGGCTCCTCGACAAGGACAGCATCAAGGTGGGAGTCCGCCAACTCGGATTCTCGGAAAAGAACTTCAAGCAATTCCAGCAACTCATCCGCCGTCCAAACGGGATTATCCTTGTCACCGGCCCGACCGGATCGGGAAAAACGACGACCCTGTATGCCGCCCTCAACACACTGAACCGGCCAGACCGCAAAATCATCACCGCCGAGGACCCGGTCGAATACTACCTGCCTGGCATCAACCAGGTCGAGGTCCGGCACAAGATCGGCCTCGATTTTGCCCGCATTATCCGGTCGATGCTTCGCCAGGCACCGAACATCATTCTGGTGGGAGAAATGCGGGATGCCGAGACCGTTTCGATGGGAATTCAGGCCAGTCTTACTGGACACCTGGTATTCAGTACACTGCACACGAACGATGCGCCCAGCGCCGTCACCCGGATGATCGACATGGGTGTGCCCGGTTATCTGGTCGCCAGCAGCGTCGTGGCGATCATGGCGCAGCGTCTGGTTCGAACGATCTGTCCGAAATGCAGGGCTCGCTATACGCCTCCCGATAGCGTCCTCAAGGAATTCAAGATCACCCATGAACAAATCGAAAATGCCAAGTTCATGCGGGGCAAAGGCTGCAATAGCTGTCAAAAAACCGGCTACAAGGGTCGTATTGCCATCTTCGAACTGATGCTCATTGATTCAAAGGTGCGGGAAATGATCTTTAACCACGCCACCACAGCGACGTTGAGAAAGTACTCCATTTCCAAAGGCATGAGCACGCTCTACCACGACGCGATCGACAAGGTGCTGGCCGGATTCACGACCTTTGACGAAGTCGCGAGGGTCACCAAGAAAACCGAACAGGATTGAACCCGGCATCTTGAAATTCGCCAAAATGGCGGTGTTTTGGGTGTTTTTTCACTAGATTCTGGCCCCGTAAGGTTCATTGCCCAATAATCGGGGGACCGAACGCCCATTATTGATCCATCCTCATCGGTCACCGTCCTTCCAAATCCTCGTCTTTTTTAATACACAAACCGCAAAAATCCACCGACGGCCCGAAATCCGATCCCTGTCCTTGAGGCGGGATGGAGGACAGCCTTCGCGAGATCGTTGCGGATTTCATGACGACGTGACGCCCCGGTACCGTTGATTGATTAAACCGGCATCGGAACGTCGCACTTTGGATGTCGTACATTGATCGGGAACTCCACGGAGCAATTGGCTGATGGCCACCGTATTGATTGACAAACTGCTCGAGGCCTGCGTGAAGCAGGGGGCCAGTGATATTCATATCACCGTCGGCCAGCCGCCCGTCTTTCGCCTCCATGGCCGGATGCGTCGGCTCGAGACGAAGACGCTTGAGTCCGAGGACACGGTTTCCTTGATGAAAAGCATTGCGCCCGATCGTTGCCAGCGGGAGTTGCAGGAGGTCGGAACGAGTGACTTTGGTTTCGCATTTGGAGACAAGGCGCGTTTCCGCGTCTCGATCTTCAAGCAACGCGGCAGCATTGCGATGGTGTTGCGGCAGATTCCCAATGAGCATTTGACGCCCGAGCAACTCGGCTTGCCCGAAGTAATGACCAAGCTGGTGATGCGTCCGCGCGGATTGATTCTCGTCACCGGTCCGACGGGATCGGGAAAAAGTACGTCGCTTGCCAGTCTCGTCAATTACATCAACGAGCGGGTCGATCACCACATCATCACGATTGAGGACCCGATCGAGTTTTTTCATTACCACAAGCGATCGACGGTTAACCAACGCGAGGTGGGCGTCGACGTACCGAGTTTTTCCGAAGCGATTCGCCGTGCCCTGAGGCAAGACCCCGACGTGATCCTCGTCGGCGAAATGCGCGACCTCGAAACGATCGAGGCGGCGGTGACGGCCGCCGAGACCGGCCACATTGTATTTGCCACCCTTCACACCAACAGCGCCCAGGGCACGGTCAACCGGATCATCGATGCCTTTCCCGGAAACCTGCAGGACCAGATTCGGACCCAGCTTTCCACGGCGCTGATTGGCGTACTGGCACAAACGCTGCTGCCTCGTATCGGCGGGGGCCGGATCGCCGCATTTGAGACACTTGTCGTGACGCCGGCGGTTGGCAACCTCATCCGCGAGAACAAGACCTTCCGTATCAACTCGGCCATCCAGACCGGTGCCAAGTTCGGCATGAACCTGCTCGACGACCACCTTTTTGACTTGTGGATCAGCGAGAAAGTCGAGATGGAGGACGTTCTCGGCAAGTCCCATGACCCCGACGCGCTGGCCCGCCGCATCGCCACCGCGCGCAAGCAAATGCTCGACCTTGAAGACCCGGTGATGCCCGACGGCGAACTCGTCGACGACGAGGCAGACGACGATCACTAACCAGGTACCCGTGACTCGCAATCCGTTTCCGAACCCGCAACCCGCAACTTTACAGGCGTAAACCCAAATGCCGATCCGTCGAATTGGACAGATTCTCGTGGACCTTGGTTTCATTACCGACGAACAGCTTGAGCTGTTGCTCGAGGAGCAGAGCCAGCATCCGGGTCAGTTGCTCGGACGAATCGCCGAGGACATGGGGCTTGTGACCGACGATCAACTGATTCAGGCCCTCGGTGAGCAGTTTGGCTTGCAGACGATTGACATCGAGGGCTTTACCCCTCCTGACGACGCGAGCGAACCGATCACCAACGCGATGGCCCAGTTGTATCGGGTCATTCCCCTGCAGCTCGGCGACGGCGTGCTGACCCTCGCGACGTGCGACCCGCAGAACCTCTCGATGGAGGACGAAATCCGTCGCTTCGTCGGTTATGACATCCGCATGCTGGTCGCCACCGAGAACCAGATTCTCAAGGCGATCGACAAGTTCTTTAACGACGAGTCGGAGAGCATCGAGACGATCATCAAGGAATTGCAGGAAGACGCCGACCTCGCCCGCGCGGCGGAAAAGCTCAACAGGGACGGACCGATCAACCTCGGCGACGTCAGCGAACTGGTCGAGAGCGCGCCGGTACGGAAGCTGCTCAACATGGTGTTGCTGCTGGCCATCAAGGACCACGCCAGCGACATCCATTTCGAGCCGTTCGAGGACGAATTCCGGATACGCATCAAGGCCGACGGCGTGCTTTATGAAATGGTCCCGCCGCCGCGACATCTGGCCTTTGCCATCACGAGTCGCGTCAAGGTGATGGCCAACCTCGACATCGCCGAACGGCGGCTCCCCCAGGACGGACGCATCGAATTGACGGTCGGCGGACACCCGATCGACTTGCGCGTCAGTGTCTTGCCGACAATGTTCGGCGAAAGCGTCGTGTTGCGGGTCCTCGACCGGAGCGTCGTTTCACTCGACCTCGCCAACGTCGGCATGAACGACCTTACGATCACCGAGTTTCGCAAGGTGATGACCAAACCCAACGGCATCATTCTCGTGACGGGCCCCACGGGTTCCGGCAAGACGACGACGCTCTATTCGGCCCTCTCGGAACTCAACGACATCCGCGACAAGCTGATCACGACCGAGGACCCCGTCGAATACGACATCGACGGGATTATCCAGATTCCGATCGACCCGGACATCCAGGTCACCTTTGCCTCGTGCCTCCGCGCCATTCTGCGGCAGGACCCGGACAAGATTCTGGTCGGGGAAATCCGCGACACCGAAACGGCCGAGATCGCCGTCCAGGCGTCGCTCACCGGGCATACTGTTTTCAGCACGCTCCACACCAACGACGCACCGAGCACCGTGACGCGGCTTCGCGACATGGGAATCGCGCCTTTTTTGATTACCGCGACGGTCGAGGCGATCCTCGCCCAGCGACTGGTGCGGCGGATTTGCATGGAATGCCGCCGGGAAACCGAACCGACCGACGAGATGCTCGCCGAACTGCGCCTCTCCGCCGACGAGGTCGCTGGCAAGAAATTTTTCCGCGGTGCCGGTTGCAACAGTTGCAACAATACCGGCTACAAGGGACGCGTTGGATTGTTCGAGCTGATGATCATCGACGACGAGCTGCGCGACATGATCATGGAAAACGCCACCACCGACGCACTCCGCGACCGCGCCAAGGCAAAGGGGATGGTCCTCCTTCGCGACGCGGGAGTTCAGTTCATTCACGAGGGCCTCACCACCGCCGAGGAAGTCATCCGCGAAACGATCCTCGAGGCCTGACGGAGGCAAGAGTCAAGAGTTAAGCGTCAAGAGCCAAGAAGCCACGGACAACAACCTGAAATGACCAATGACAAATTTCAAATCTGGATTCTGACAAGTTTATCCGCAGATTTCGCAGATTTCGCAGAGGAAGAGAAACTGAAGACTGAAGACTGAAGACTGAAGACCGAAGACCGAAGACCGAAGACTGAAGACTGAAGACTGAAAAACCTGTCCGCAGATTGCGCAGATTTCGCAGAGAAACTGAAAACTGAAAAACCTGTCCGCGGATTCCGCAGATTCCGCAGATTTCGCAGAGAAACTGAAAACTGAAAACTGAAATCCTGTTACTCCAAACCTAACTCTCAACTCTCAAATGCCAACCTATCAATTCGAGGCGATGGACCCGCAAGGGCAGGAGATTCGCGACGTCATCGAGGCGCAGACGCAGGACGAGGCCCAGGCGACCATTCGCTCGATGGGCTACTTCGTCACACGAATCGCCGTGCAAAAAGCCGACAAGAAAGGGACGACGCGAAGTTCGCGGCGGAAGACCTTCGCGCTCGGCGGTGCCGGTGGCAAGAAAATGGTGACCTTCACCCGCCAGCTTTCCATTCTCCAGGACGCCGGGCTGCCGATCCTCCGCAGCCTGAAGATTCTCGAACAACAATCCCGTCCCGGTTCCCTCAAGAACGCCCTCATCGACGTCTGCGATGAAATCGAAGGGGGATCGACACTCTCCGAGGCGATGGCCAAGTCCCCCAAGGTCTTTGACCGGCTGTATGTCAACATGGTCAAGGCGGGCGAGGCGGGCGGCTCCCTCGAAGTCATCCTCCAGCGGCTCGCCGAATTCAAGGAACGGACCCAGTCGCTGAAGAACCGCGTTATCGGTGCCCTCATCTATCCGGTGATGGTTGTCCTTTTCACCTGCTGCATCATGACCTTCATCATGATCTGGATCATTCCGCAATTCCAGCAGATGTTCGAGGAGTTCGACCTTGACCTGCCCGCCATGACCGACCTGCTCATCTCGGTTTCGGAGCGGGTCGTGAAGCTGTGGTTTCTTTTTCCCTTGATCCCGGTCTCGATCTTTCTCTTTATCGCGTTGCTGTGCAAGTTTCGCGCGGGAAGGATGGGTTTCCACCTCTATCTGCTCAAGATTCCCGTGCTCGGCAAGCTGTTGCAAAAGGCCAACCTGGCCCGTACCACGCGGACGCTCGGTGCGCTCGTCGCCAGCGGCGTGCCGATCCTCGAGGGGTTGACCATTACCCGGGAAACGTCGGGAAACGCGATGTACGAAAAAATGTACAGCCGCATCAATGACTCCATTCGCGAAGGCGAAACGATCGCGCGACCGATGAAGGTCAATTGCGTCCCCTCGTTCCATCCCGTGGCGATGTTCTTTTTCTCCGCCACGCTCGCCCTCCTCCCGCTCGGTGTCCTCTTTGTCAAAACGGAATGGCTGTTCGAAATCCTCTATTGGTCGACGGCGCTCGCCATGGTCGGCGCCCTGTACTATTTCATGGCCTACAAGAAGCCGGTCGTCGAAGACCTCGTCATCAACATGGTCGACGTCGGCGAGGAGACCGGTGAACTCGATGTGATGCTGTACAAGGTCGCCGACTACTACGACGAGGAAGTCCGCACGATCAGCGACGGGATGATGAAGCTTATCGAACCGATCATGATCATCATCCTCGGCGTCATCGTTTTATTCATTGTTGTCGCGCTTTTCATGCCCCTGATCGGCCTCATTAACGGCGTCAAGGGCTAATCCAACCCCTTTCAATAAAATGGCCTTTCAATCACGGAGTCCTTTCATGTCCTCTCTTCGACCCAAATCGCAAGGTTTCACGCTGCCCCGCGCGGCTGGCGGATTCACGCTCATCGAGTTGCTCGTGGTGATCACGATCATCGCCGTCCTTGCCGCGCTCATCACGCCCGCCTATTTCTCGGTCCGCCGCACCGCCTTTGAACTGGCAATCGCCAACGACCTGAAAAATTACGATGGGGCGATTGAGAAGTTCCGCGACGAGTTCGGATTCTATCCCTCCGATTTCAGCGAATTCGTCGCCGCTGACGGGACCGCCCTCGATTTCACCGACGTCATTCCCAATTTTGGCAACGTGACCGTCGAACAGCGCCTGTTGCAATTCCTTGCGAAGATATCGCCGACGCATAACGAAAATTCGATGGACCCGGTCGACACGATGGAAACCCGACTCGGTCACTGGTGGCATACCGTCGGTCAGGTGATGGTGACCGACATCAATGCCCTCGGACCCCCGATCAAGGACAATCGCCTGCGCGGTCCCCAGCACGCGCTCTGGTTCTGGCTCAGCGAACTCCATAACGACGCCCAGTACCCGATTACCGGGCAGCGCCTGAACAACGTTGCGGGTTCCGACTCCAATGGGAACGGAACGGACGACAGCCTCGAAATCGTCTCGAAACGGCGGGTGTTCTTTGACTTCGAGGGAGGCTCGCTCGAGGAACGGACGTTGCCCGCGCCGATTTTCTTTCCGGGTGGAGCGGTGGAATACAAGCTTTACCGGCCCATCCAGCGGCGCGGCGATGGACCCGTCGTCTATTTCCATAACGACACGTTCATCGAAAACACGACGAACATGTTCGATACCGAAACGCGCATCAATTTCACTCCGCTCGCGGTGGCACCCGATCCGCTAAGTATCGTCAAGCCGGTCCGCGTTCCTGGCTCGACGCTGGTCGACGGCAACTTCCTTGAACCAAAGAAGTTCCAGATCATCACGCCTGGATGGGACGAGAGATTCGGCGAAGTCAACGCGGGGACGTATGAATCCCTCGACAACCTTTGCAATTTCGGTGAAGGGCGTCTCGATTCGTTCGTGAGCCGGTACACGCCGTGAACTCCTGAACAATTGCATGCCTGATCGATTCCGCTTTTCCCCCCTGAATCCAATGAATCCCCTTTTCCCGCAATTCGCCCGACCGGTGCCTCGGCCGCGGGCCGGCTTGCCGCCCGGCGTTGCGTCGGTCAGGCCTTCTCGCGCCGCGCACCGAGCATTCACGCTGATCGAGATGCTGCTGGTCGTTGCGATTCTCGCGATCCTCGCATCACTCGGCCTCTCGGTGATGGCGGGTGCCGAGGAACGGGCTCTCGAAAACCGCACCCGCGCCCAGATCGAACGGATCAGCAAGGTGCTCGACCGAAAGCTTGAGGAGTACGCCTGGCGCGTCTTGCCCATCCGGGTCGCTCGCACGACGCGGCCCGAAGAAGTGCGGTGGGTTCGCGACGCGGCGATCGAGGAATTGCTGCGCGTCGAGTTTCCCACCCGGCAAACTGATTTGCTCGATACTCCTCCCGCATTCCCCTTTCCGTTCAATGAAAAGGCACCTCCCGCGCCGCCTAACACCACGTATGACTGGTCCACCTTTCCCGATCCCCAGTATCTCATTCGTATTCGGACAAAACTACGGATGCCCGCCGATGGAAGTTCCGTGGGACCAGACTGGTCGGCGACGCACGAAGGAGCCGAATGCCTGTACGCCATTCTCGCGCTCCTCACCCTTGAGGACGGCCAGTCGGCGCTAACCATCCTTCGTGAGAACCAGTACGGCGACACCGACGCCGATGGCGTGAATGAAGTCCTCGATGCATTCGGTGATCCGATGCTCGTCGACCTCGTCGACAAGCAGGGGAAACACATCGATCCGCTTTACGATCGCTTTCCGGCGTTCGCTCCGAGTTTGCCCGCGCCCGCAACCGAATATCGTCTCATCATTGAATCACCGAACCTTCTCGGAAAACTGAGGTGATTCTTCACCATCCCGCTCCTCCAGATATCTCAAGTTTCAATTCTCATGTTTCAAATTTCGGCAACATCACGAAAACACGGCTTCACGCTGATTGAACTGGTCGTCACCATGGCCATTCTCGCGGTCCTCACCGTGATTCTCATTCCGACGATGCGGACGCTCAACCGCGACCGCAAGGTCCGCGATACGGCACGGGTCGTCGGTTCGATGTTCGCCGCCGCGCGCGAGCGTGCCGCGGTCGAAGGCTCGGCGGGCGTGGAAATCCTCCCGCTGGCGAACGGCTCGGGGGGCTACAACATTCCCAACATGGGGATGCTCCTCTACCAGTTGCGCGCCATTCCCCCGTTTAACGGTGATGTATACGACCATGTCGCCGAGGTGACGGCGATCACCGAGCCGGTTAATGAATCCACGCCAGGTGTGGCGACAATCAGATTCAGGATCGACATTTCGCCTTTGCCTCCTCCGAATCCTGAACTGAAACTTTCCATCAGGGTTGGCATTGGGGATTACATCGAATTTGCAAATTCAGGTGTACGATACGCCATTACCAATCCGCTACCCGTCAATCAAGGGATAACCATGGAAGTCCCATTTTCCGGGCCGGTTCCCCCTTATGACTTGATGAACAACATCCCGTTGCCATTCCGAATCCATCGCCAGCCGGTGCGCGTTGAATCCAGCGTGGTGCGCCTCCCCAATAACCTGTTCATTAACCTTGCCCTTTCCGGCCATGGGACGGCGCTCACCACCCCGCCCCCCGATCAAAACCGGTTTTCCGGCTATCAGTTCCGGGACTTTACGCCGCCCGCGCCCGCCGGTCATACCGATCCCGCCAATTATCCCCAGTGCAACATGCCGCCACAGCCCGATGCTAGTACAAAAATCTGGTTCAACCGCGACGGTTCGATCGACAAGGTCACGACGCGCGAATTTATTCCGATGCCGCCCGGCCTGCCGCCGCTCATTCACGATTTCTCGTCGATGCAGGCACCGGCGGGACCTGTGTACCTGCTGATGGCCAACGCCGACGACGACGACATTGACGCGACGCAACTGGACGGCAGCTCGTGGCTGGCCGACGACAACAACCTGTGGATTGTCATCGATGATCGCAACGGCGCCGTATCGGTGGGACACCTGGCGGAATTCGCACCTGTCGACTCCTACGGTTTACAAGTTCAGAAATCGCGCGCGCTGGCACGCAACCGCCGTTCCGCCAACCCATAACCAGGTCTGAAAACTGAAATCTGAAATCCTTCTCCCGACTCTTCGCTTCATGACTCCTCACTCTTCACTCTCGACTCTCAACTCTCGACTCTCGACTCGTCGCCGCGGCATCTCGCTTTTCGAGGTGCTCATCGCGATCCTCGTGGCGACGGTCGGCGTCTTCGGCGTGCTCGTGCTGATACCGTTCGCGGTCCGCAGCGCCCAGCTCGGCATCGACCGCGAGTCGGCGATCAACGCCGCCAAGAATTATTACACCGACTTCCAGGCCTACGGCTACCACACGCCCGACGCCTGGTATGACGACGGCGTCAACCCGCAAGTGGCTGCGGCGCCGCCTCTGCCGCCGGCCCTCGTGTTGCAACCCACACCGACCACCACTTCCGCCAATATTGCTGCCGGCTGGCCGTACATCATCGATCCCGTGGGCGCGCATGCCAACGCCTTGCGGAACGCGATGGCCGGGGTCCCCTTTGGGGAGTTGTTTGGCCAGTTTCCGGGCGCGACGCCCAATGCCAACGTGCCCAAAATCAACATCATCAGCATTCATGATCCGATCAGTGGATTTGACGCGCCACGACCGCTGCCGCTGCCTCCCGATCATCTGGACGCCATCAACCTGGCACTTTCGCGGCGCCTCGCGCTGCAAGCCGACGATTTGCGATTTGATCCGCCCGCCGAGGAACTGGGGCCGCCGCAACAGGTCTACTATTCGATCGGCACCGACGCCCAGGCAAAGCGCCAGGCTGACGGCCGGTACGCCACCATTGCGCTGGTCATTCCTGAAGACGACGCGGGGCGCCAGTACCGGATGTACACGCTGGTCGGCAAGGCGGGTGACCGGAGCGCCGAACGCGTCTTTGAAGTGATCGATCCCGACCCGGCAATTTTCGGGCAGCCGCCGGCGATGATGCGGATCGTCAAGAACGACTTGCCGCCCGCCACTGTGCGTGACTTTGAACAAATCGGGCTTGGCGGCGGCGATTTGC
>JBGTFW010000182.1:0-4438 GCA_041747075.1 Pirellulaceae bacterium | reverse complement strand
GTGAGGCACCGATTCGAGATGCATCCGATATCGATCGGCGATCTTCTCGCGCCGCGCCGTCCATTCCGGCAACTTTCTCAATTGCGAAAGTCCAAGGGCACAATGCACGTCCGACAGGCGATAATTGAATCCCGGCGCGCGCATGTCATAAATCAAATTGCCGGAGGCAACTCGCTGATGGAGGTCGGTGTCAATCCCGTGGTTGCGAAACGACTCGAGGCGACTTGCCAATTTGTCGCTGTTCACGGCGACCATCCCCCCTTCGCA
Source organism: Pirellulaceae bacterium (assembly GCA_041747075.1). Taxonomy (GTDB): domain Bacteria; phylum Planctomycetota; class Planctomycetia; order Pirellulales; family Pirellulaceae; genus CAJQPP01. The sequence continues at coordinate 4,171 of JBGTFW010000182.1, read as the reverse complement.
ACTGGTGATTTGCTTGGCGGGGTGAAAGCTGTAGCAAGCCATGTCGGCCAACGCGGTGACGGGCCGCCCGGCGAACTTTCCACCCAGCGCATGGCACGAATCGGCAATCAGCGCCAGTCCGTGCCGGTCGGCGATCCGCCGCAATCGCGCGTAGTCGCACGTCTGACCGGCGTAGTCCACGGCGATAATCGCTGCAGTTCGCGGTGTTATCCGTCCCTCGACGTCCTCCGGGTCGAGCAACAGGGTTTCCGGAATAACGTCGGCGAAGACCGGAACGCCGCCGCACCAGAGCACCGCGCTGGCGGTCGCCACGAAGGTGATTGCCGGGACGATCACTTCCGCGCCGGGTTCCAGCTCCAGCATTGAAGCAGCGCCGTGCAGCGCGGCCGTTCCGTTGCAAAAGGCCACGGCGCGCCGCGCACCGGTTGTGCTCGCAACCGCCGACTCGAACTGCCGGACTGCCGGACCGGTCGTCAGCCATTCACCGCGCAACACCGCGGTAACGGCGCGAATATCCTCCTCGTCAATGGTTTGCCGCGAATAAGGCAACACGTCGAGGCCGCCGTTGTCGGAAGACGATACGGCACCCATGCGAATCCGTTGCGTGCATCTCGCATCGCCGTTGGTGTCGCCCCCTTCGTGTTTTGTCCCAATCGAACCTGGGAATTCAATTTCGATCAGTTCGCGAAGTTGCCCAACGGAAAGCCACCGATCGTTGCTTTCGCTGGAATAACAAAAACCGTGCGGAACCGGACGACCCTTGTTTTCGTACCACGGCCGCTCATGACTCCAGCTTCGCTGCGCGGGACGAATGACATAATGGTCGTCGAATTCGAGCGCCGATCGCGCCTCGTCGGGCGGGATCATGCACTCATGCAACTTTTCACCCGGTCGAATGCCAATGACCCGGACAGGACAGTCCGGCGCGACGGCCCGCGCCATGTCCATGACCGTGACGCTGGGGATTTTGGGAATGAATAATTCACCCCCCTCCATCCGCTGAAGTGCGTCAAGCACAAACCAGACGCCTTGCTCCAGCGTGATGATGAACCGGGTCATCTCCGGATCGGTGACCGGGAGCACGCCGGAGGTACGGGCATTGAGAAAAAAAGGAACGACCGATCCGTTACTGTTCAGCACATTTCCGTATCGCACGACGGAAAACCGGGTCCCTTCGTGACCGGCGAGGTTGTTGCTCGCGACGAAGAGCTTGTCGCTGCACAGCTTGGTGGCACCGTACAGGTTGATCGGGCTGGCGGCCTTGTCGGTCGACAACGCGACGACCTTGCGGACGCCGGCTTCGATGCTCGCCTCAATGACGTTTTGTGCGCCGCCCACGTTGGTGGCAATGCATTCCTGCGGATTGTATTCGGCCATGTCGACATGCTTCATGGCGGCCGCATGGATCACGTAATCGACGCCGCGAAAGGCCGAACGCAGCCGCCCGGCGTCGCGGACGTTTCCGACGAAATAGCGGACTTGCGGGAACTTGTCGGGCGGGAACTGCCCGCGTCGCAGAGCCACATGCTTTTGTTCGTCGCGGCTGAACAGGATCAATCGCCGGAGACTGGCTTGTTCCAGCAGTATCCTGGCGCAGCGTTGACCGAATGAACCGGTTCCACCGGTAATCAAGACCGTTTTGTCCTTGAGCCAGAACATCCTTGCCCTCGCCACGTGTTGAATTAGAGCGACCAGGAAACCAAGGTAACATCGCTTGCCGAATCCATCCAACCCGGGAAACTGCTAGCGTTGCCGTTTCGGCACAACGGGTCACCCTGACTAACTGCGGTTGAGGCCGATCGACCGCCTCTACGGGTACCGCAACTTCCCGCGCGAATGGTTGCCCCGGTGATCCGACGAAAAAATGTGCGCCGGGTCTTCTTGAATAGCCGCGAGCTGCTGGCGAATACGGGTCAACAGACTTCCCAAACATCGCTGACCCTCCGGCCCAACGCAATCGACGAACGATTCACCCGCCGCGAACAATTCTTCGATTCTGCCCGCGAGACTTGAGACGAGCCGCACCAGCTCCGGAACGGGCTGTGAAGCCTGGTGTCGTTCGAAGTCGATTGACAACTCACGCATTTCCTCGATCGGCAAGTAGAACGTCATGGTCTGAACGTCGCGTCCCATCTCGCCAAGCAACCACGTCAGGCAGATCGCCTGGCCAAGCGAAATGGCCGCCGGTACATGCCCGTCTCCAGACGCGTCAAAGATCGGTGCCAGCGATAACAGCGTGCCCCCGCCAAGCCGGTATCCAAACTGCAGCCAGTCGTCGAAACTCCCGAATTGCGTGACGCGAAGACAGTAGTCGGGAGCGGAGACAATGTCATGCGGAAACTGAAGCGGAATTCCCGCGGTTCGGATCGTATTTAACAGCGCGGGGAACTGGTCGGTCGATTCTTCTTCCATCAGGTTGTTTCGGAGGTCCTCGCGCAGGTCGTCAAGCATTTCCATCCGCGCGGCGCGTCCGACACGAAGATCGCACAACTGCGCGGCGCGAAGCGTAAGGGCGGTCACGGCCGCGACATGTCGCCGTGTTTCGCGCGAAAGACTGGAAACCAGCCAGCGATAGTCATCGAGGGTGGCGCGGAGCCGATCCTCGCATACACGGTAACTTTCTTCACTCGTAACCGTCGGCAATCGACGCCTGATTCGTTCCGCGTAGTTCATTAATGGCTTTTCCGCGGCAGGGAATGAATCGGGATGTTGAACGGAGATACCGAAGCTGGCCGCTTCGGCCACAACAGCCACGCCACGAGGGCTACGCCTGCGCGTCCTCAAGCGTGATGTACTCGCGCCACCGGATAATGATCGCCGAAAGCGTGAGTGTGACCGCGGTCATCGTGATAATGGCCAACAAGTGCATCCAGACCGGATACAGACCGTAAAGATTCCTGAATTCACGCATACCGGAGCCAGGGCCTTCCGTATCGGGCAAGATCCATCCAATCCAGTGTAGCAGAAGGCACAACATGTGGTAGGACATTGCCAGTTTGCCAACGACCGCGGGAACGATCGCCACCAGTATCTCGATGACCAGGAAATAGCCGACAGCGACGACCATCGCACGGCGTTGCGTGATCACTCCGAGAAAGGAAAATATCGCGGCATAGACGCAACTCGCCAGGAAAAGCAAAATACTCAGATACAACCAAAGTTCGACCCTGGTCAACGCGCGCACGCTCCCTTCCTCCATGCCGGGTGGTGAATGGAAGCTGCCCGCGGCCTTCTCCACCTCGACCGTCCCGGGGTGTGGCGCCTCGACGAGCGTAATCAACTGGCCCGAATCGACGATCAACATGCAAAGCGAAAGGGCAATCCACGAGATCGCGAACGACCAGCCGACGGCGACAAGGAACTTGCCAAAAAGGATTGACCAGCGCCCCCACGGCCGCGTCGTGACGAAGGTCCAGCTCTTCCCCTCGAGTTCCGCGTGAACGTTTGGGGTCGCCCACAGGAGCAGCGAAAGGAGGCACGTCATGCCGCAAAAGACGCAAATTGCGACTTCGGTAAAGAGCAGCAATCCGGTCCCTGAAAGAATCCAGATCATCATGGGCGGAAACAGTGCCATTACCACGGCGAGCAGGATTCGCTGCGGCGTCATGAAACGCGACAGCTCAAACTCGACAGTCGTCAGGATACTTCGGAAAAGAATCATCAGTTCAGTGGGTGGTCGCGGTTTTCAGACAATCATTTCAGCCAGAACGGACTGGAGTTCGCTAATCAGCCGATCATATCAACCGAAACGTTTAAATAAAATTCCCTTCCCATTCGCCGGGCAGTACGGATGTCGCGGGCTGGCCGGCTAGCCCGGCGCGCGGATTTCACCCCGGTGAATGCGCATAAGCGTCCGGAAAATATCCTGAAGCGATTCATCAGCCGACCGCAACTCGGAAATCGCAAACCCGTTTTCCAGCACAATCGACGGAAGACCGGTCAGCAAATCGAGCGGCTTGCGGGTCTCAATCTCCAGCTCGCCGCCGACCGTGTCGATTCGAATCCGGTCGACCTCGAAGCGGAGGGCGACGATTGACGCCAGTTGATCGGGCTTGCGGCAGCGGACGGTAATCGAGTTCGGACAGTCGGCAAGGATCGAGCGGACTTGTTCGGGCGATCCGGAGGCCAGCAGCCTGCCGCCGGAAATCAGCAACAGCGATGGCCGCAACGC
>JBGTFW010000181.1:0-4463 GCA_041747075.1 Pirellulaceae bacterium | reverse complement strand
AGACATTAAGTTCATCATTGCCGTGGGGGGATCCGTCGCCGACCCCGACGCCGCGATGTTCTACTATCGTGACAATCTGTTCCGGAAGTATGGGCTGTCGGACACATTGCGTGACGTGGCCGAGAAGGCACAGCTCGGCGCCGATACTTTGTTCTTCTCTTTGCGAGACGAATCCTTTCTCTCTACATTTGCTCCGAGATCCTATCCCCCGCCAGACCAATACGTGCAACCCGCGTGGAGTCGGGTTCACCAGCCGGTGTTGGTGATGTGGGGACAACTGGATCAACACCAACCGGTCGGCGAGAGCATCCTGGGTTTAAAGAATTCTCTGGCTCAGGCGAATAATCAGAAATGGACCATCATCATACTGCCGCAGGCAAATCACGATCTGAAAGTTTCCGAAACGGGCGTGCTTCACCGCCCGTCGCGCGGCTATGCGCCGGGGGCCTTGAAAACGATGACGGACTGGATCCACGGAGTGATTGATGACCCAGCGCACATCGCCACCATGAAACAAGAAGGCTCCGCCCAACCAACAGGCGTGCTTTCAAAGCTCATACGCTACGAAAAACTGCGCTGGTATGGCAATGGAACCGTCCAAGTGGCACTTCTAGTTTTCTTCCTGTCCAGCTTTCTTGCCAACACGATTGCGGGTCTCCGGTGCAGTTTGGCCCGCCTATTCCACCGTCAGAAAGGCACGGCTTTGCAGGCATCCAACAAGGTTCTAAACTTCAAACGTGCCGTCTGTGCCCTTAACCTACTCATCCTGACCGCGATGCAGGTCGTCGTGTTATTGGTGATCGACCAAATTCACCCGAGGTGCCCGACCGTCCTGTTGTTCCTTCCGCTACTCGGAACCGTTACCACGCTCGCGACCATTGCCCTACTGGTTGTGCTCGCCAGGACTCGCCGCGACGACGGCTGGACGGTAGCGCGAAGAATACGAAGCTCACTCGATGTTCTTTGCTTGATCTTTTTTGTCCCTTACATGTTCTACTGGAACCTAATTGGCTATCAATTTTAATGCACGGGATCGTTGCTGAGCATCAATCGCCCGCATAACCCGCCGATGTAGCGGACCGCCACGGTGTCAAGCGGCGCAGTAGAATGAACGTCCGCGGTCGCCGCCGCGGCCGCTCAACGGCATTACGGTCGGCAAACCAACTCGTACCTATTGAAGGAGACCATATGCGTGTAAGCGTTCCGATAATCGTAGTCCTGATCTTTGTCACTGTTGCCGGCGCGCAGGACAGTGTCAAGAAAGAGGGATTCCATGTCCAGCCGATCACCGAGGATGGTGAGCACACCCTTTTCGACGGCAAGTTGAGTCTGCGGGTCGCAGCAAAGGACGCCATTACCAGGTTTGAAATCACCTTCGTCCGACCATTCGGCACTGTCGCCCATAAATCGGAAACTCAGTCGGCGGTCGCGAAGGGGTGGTTCGTGGTTGCCGAGTCTGCAGGTCGGGTGTGGCTATACCGAGGCGGAGACGATCTGTATTTGCTGGAGTACGTAGACAACCCACCTGGAGGTCCGGCAGGCGGTTCTTCGTCCACCGTTGGACTGGCGGCAGGTGAAAAAACGACGACCGAGTTGCTGGCCAACGCACCCACGTCGGTGGTACAACGGTTGCCTGCGTCGTTCAAGATGCCCGAAAAGGACAAGTGATTCGCCGAACCATCGCATGCACGTGAGCGGCGGTGGCCAGTGGATTTTGAAATAACGTCAACTCCCGCCGCCCCGTGATGCGGGTCGTTCGGCGTTGAATGCGACTAATTTCATGCTGTGGACGTTGCCATTCTTGTTGCTGGTTGTTGTGATACTTCCGTTGCTCGCGATCAGCAGCTATCGCAATGTGCGCTCGCCCCATGCAGAGTTGCCAAGTCGAATCGGTCTCTACTTCAATCTGCTTTTTGTCCAGTTGATTGTGGGCGGGTTCGCGGCACTTGCCGCATTCGGGGCAGACGTTCCCGTCACCTGGAACTTTCGAATTGAGTTTGGAACCATTGGGCCGGCAGTCGGACTGGTTGTCATCGCCTTGGTTGGAGCGATTTGGATATCCGTTCGAATTGATAGGTCATGCTCTTCGAATCCGAACCTCGGTGCGTTGCTTTGTCCAATATCGATGGCTGATTGGTTGCTGTGGGGCGCTGCGATGATCGCGGCCGCCGTGGTAGAGGAGTATGCTTATCGCGGCGTCTTTTTCGGGTTGGCGTTGCGCGTGTCCGAGTCATGGTGGTTGGCGGCCTTCGCGGGCGCTTTGATTTTTGGAATTGGCCATGCGTCGCAAGGCTGGGCCGGTTCCTTTGCCAGTGCCTTGTTCGCGATCGGAATGCAGTGGCTCGTTTTTCATGCGAATGGATTGCTGATAGCCATCGCTGCCCATTTGGCATTCGACGTTGTAATTCAACTTTTGGCTCCAGGGCTCGCTGGCTCCAGACCAGCCAACGACGCCGAACAAAGCGATCCACCCAAGCCGCCGGTCACGCCTGTTCAGAATGGAAAGTCATCACCGCCGGCCCAGTGATGCGGGACGTTCGGCAGTCAAGCGAGTTGGCGTTTCAAAAAACACAAAGGTTTTCACGATGGCCATTCCACATGCGGCTCCTGGGCAAGCGATTGACATTCGTCCATTGGGGCCGGCGCTATCCAAAACCGTCACGACGGCGCTGATCAAGACGGAACGCCTTGAGGTGATTCGGCTCGTCGTTTCGGCCGGCAAGAAGATCCCGTCCCATAAAGTGACTGGCGAGATTACAGTACAGTGCCTTGAGGGGCGTGTCGCGTTCACGGCATTAGGGGAGGTGCGACCGTGATCGTGGCACGCTTGCCCGTAAATGCAAACCCGAGATACTCGCAGTCCCGGGATAGTCTCACGCTGCTCTTGTCCTCGTTCACGACGAGTTTCAAAACACGCGTCAGATAACGTTGCACCGACAGGAACACTCGCTGAGCTGACCGTTCGCTGCGAACGAAGATGACGAAGTCATCCGCATATCTAACGAACTTCAGCTTGCGGCGTTCCAGTTCCTTGTCGAAATCATCCAGCAGGATGTTACTCAACAAGGGTGACAGGGGTCCGCCCTGCGGCGAGCCTTCGTCTGTCGGTTGAACCACGCCGTCAACCATCACACCCGCCCGCAGGAAGCAGCCGATCAGTTTCAACAATCGAACGTCGTGAACCTTGCGGCTCACGCGAGACATCAGAACGTCATGTTGAACCCGGTCGACGAATTTCGACAGGTCCTGTTCGGCGACAATTAGAATTTCTCGTGATTAATTTTCCGATCCAGCTGAACCGGCTTCGGATACCTGTCGGGATTTGGTTTTCCTTGCCGTCTCGATGCGGTAGCTGGGTACGTTCAACTCGATGATCACGCCGTGGTGAACCAGACGATCGATCGCCGCCGCGGTCGTCATCGTGTCCTTGAAGATCTGGTCCCACTTGCTGAAGGCCAGATTGCTCGTCAACAGGACGCTCCCCCGTTCGTAACGCTCGGCCAGCAGCGTAAAGAGCACCTCCATTTCCTCGCGATTCTGCTGCACATAACCGAGGTCGTCGATGAGCAGCCCCTCGAAGCGGGAGAGCTGCTGGATCAGTTTCGGCAATCGCAGGTCCCGTTTGGCGATCAGCAACTGCTGGACCAGCAGAGAGCACGTCGTGAACAGCATACTGTGACCACGCCGGATCAGTTGCCCGGCCAGCGCACACAACGCATGACTCTTGCCCGATCCGGGTTTGCCGAAGATCAGAACATTTTCGCACCGCCGCAGAAACGAACCGTCGCGCAGCGTTTCCAGTTGTCGCTTGACCGTCAGGGGAAGGCGGTCGAAATCGAAGGACTCCCACGTCTTGGCCAGGGGAAGTTTCGAACGCGTCAGCAGACGCCGGATGCGGCCCTCGCGTCGGGCTTCGCATTCCAGCGTCGTCAGTTCCGAGAGGTACTGCAGGTGACTGAGGTTTTCCGTGGCCGCCCGGGCGCCGACCTCCTCGAAGTGGTCCCGAAACGAAGGCAGGCGAAGTTCCCGGAACTGCCCGGTCAATTCGAGGTTCAACCCGGGTGAACCCGTTCTGTTCGTCCTGTTGGTCCTCTTGGCGCTCGTGTTTCGTGGTCGAGTGCGGCTCGTCGTCGTGCTGACTTTCCTTGTCATCCGGCTCATCCTTTTCGAAAATGGTCAGTAACGAATCAAAATCACTGAGGCGGGGAGGTTCGACTTCGACCGCGGTCGCCGGCGGAAGCTCTACCGCCTTCTCGACCAGCGACACGATCGCCCGCAGATCGATCGGCGCGCCGGCGGCAATCGTCATCCGCAGGGCATGGTCCACGGCGTCCTGGCTTTCGCGCGCCGCAATTTCCAGGATTTTCACGTAGATTCTCTCCGCCACGGCCACCGTGTGAGCGTCGCACAACAGGTCCCAGGCGATGCGGAACTGGCTGGTCGGGAACATTTCCTCGCGATAC
>JBGTFW010000180.1:0-15741 GCA_041747075.1 Pirellulaceae bacterium | reverse complement strand
CCTCGACAAACTGCGGGTCGTTCAGGGCGACCAGCGCCTGGAGCGGCGTGTTGGTTCGCTCGCGCCGGACGGTACAGACTTCGCGACTCGGTGCGTTAAAGGCTTCGAGGTTGGCGGGCGGGGCCATGCGTTTCCAGAAATTGTAAAGCGAGCGGCGATAGAGATTCACCCCTTCGTCGCGTTGATACTTGCGAGTGTCCCCTTCGGGAAGCCCGACGACGTCCCACAATCCGTCGGGTTGATAAGGCCGCGTGCCGGGTCCGAACATCTTTCGCGACAACAATCCGCTGGCCGCTAGTGCCTGGTCGCGAATCATCTCGGCGTCCATCCGAAAGGCCACTCCGCGCGACAGCAAGCGGTTGTCCGGATCAAGCTCGAGTTTTTCCGCCGTCAGCACCGCCGACTGCCGATAGGTGGCGCTGGTCACAATCAACCGGAAAAGCCGCTTCACATCCCAGTCGTTCCCGGCGAATTCAATCGCCAGCCAGTCAAGCAGCTCCGGATGACTCGGCAAGGCACCCATCACCCCGAAATCGTCGGGCGTCGCCACGAGGCCCTGCCCGAAAACCTCTTGCCAGAAGCGGTTCACTGTCACGCGCGCCGTCAGCGGATTGCCCGGATCAACGGTCCACCGCGCCAGTCCCAGCCGGTTCGCCGGTGCACCGTCGGGCATTGGATGAAGCGCTGCCGGCGGTGCCGCATTCACGAGTTGTTCGGGTTGGTCATACTGTCCGCGCATCAGAACGTGGGCCGTCGCTGCCTGGTCCGGTCGCTCCATCTGAATGTGCGTGACCGGACTCCGGGCGCGGATGGCTGCCTCTTCGTTCCCAAGCGCTTTCAGATCAGCCGCCAGCGCGGGGAATTGTTCGTCGTGGTTGAGCAAGTAATCGCCAAACTGGACAACGAGATTCGCGGTCGCAAGGGCCGTTCCGGATTTCAAGTCGCGTTGCGCTGCCACCCACGCCCTGAAATCGTCGCGAACCTCGGCGATTTGCGCGTCCCGTTTCGCGGTCGATGCGGCAATTTCCCCAGGCAGGACGCTCCATCGCGCGGCATCCTCAGCCGACGGAACGACGATCGCCGGGCCATTGCCGTCCTTGACATTTCCGTCAAGCGGCATTTGCGTTGTATTGCGAAAGAACGCCGCGAGCGAGTAATAATCGCGCGCGGTGATCGGATCGAACTTGTGATCGTGGCACTGGGCGCAGTTGGTCGTCAGTCCGAGAAAGACCCAGCCAAATGTCTGGACCCGATCCGAGGCGTAAATCGCAAGATTCTCTTCGTCGATCGTTCCGCCTTCATTGGTCGTCATGTTGCAGCGTTGAAAACCGGTGGCGATCAATTGCTCGCGCGTTGGCTCCTCGAGCAGGTCTCCCGCCAGTTGCTCGACGACGAACTGGTCAAAAGGCTGGTTGGCGTTAAAAGCGCGAATGACCCAATCGCGCCACGGCCACATTTCGCGATAGTTGTCAAAGTGCATTCCATGCGTATCGGCGTACCGCGCGGCGTCCAGCCAGTACCGCGCGCGATGTTCGCCCCACGCCGGCGAGTCCATCATGCGATCAACCCATTCCTCAAGCGCCGGCTCGCCTCGTTCGAGCCAGTCCTTTTCAAAAAGTTCAACGTCACCGGGGTCGGGAGGCAAACCGGTGATATCCAGACTGAGGCGCCGGAAAAGGGCGCGGGGATCGGCCTGGCGCGCCGGTTCCAGACCGGCGCTTTCCATTCGCGCGAGGACGAAACGGTCAATGTCATTGCGGACCCACGACTCGTTTTGGACAGGCGGCGGTACAGGTCGCCGAGGCGCGACGAGCGACCAATGCTCCTCGTACCGTGCGCCCTCGAGAATCCATTGCTGAAGAAGCGCTCGCTCTTCTTCTGAAAGCGACTTGCCGGAATCCAGGGGAGGCATCCGCAAGTCCGAATCGTCGCTGAATATCCGTTCGACCAGTGAACTCGATTCGGGCTCTCCGGGAACGATTGCACCGTAGTCAACGGCTTCCTCGCGAACGTCCAGTCTCAAGTCGCCCTGGCGCGCAGCCTCGTCGCGACCATGACATGCAAAACATGTCTCGGCGAGAAGCGGACGAACCTGCCGGCCAAAGTTGACAGTTTGCCCGGACGGCGATGACTCGGTTCGAACCATCTCACCGACCGGCATTCCCTGTCCCTCCAGTCGCTGCGTGGCGAGAAGGCCGGACACCAAGGCGAATCCGGAAATCAGCAAGGCAGCACGAAAGTTTTTACGATTCACGGGTAATTCGTTCTCGTCCAAATCGATTTGTTTGCCACGACCAGTGCGGGTCGTATGCCGCCATCGTCACTCGGCGATCCGATCCCCGGTCCGTCGTTCCTTGTACCGTGCCGCTATTATAACCGACGGATGGCGTCACCTTGTACCGGCCAGTCCCCCGAAATCGCGACCCAAACTGAAGGCATCCTGCTGATGAAATCCCGGCTCCCTGCCCTGAAGGTTTTTCGCATCGGGGGCCGAACCGGGAGGCAATGCGGAGCTTGGCACGGTGCCGGATGCGAGTCGATGATGCCCTTTCCGGGGTCAACGCCGCGGGGTGCCGGTGTCGGAGCGGGGCGACGGATGGCCGTTGGAACCCTCGTCGGATTTCTTCACCGCCTCATTTTCGGCGATCGTGCGCTCAAGCGTTTCGAGAAGTTGTTCCAGCTTGAACGGCTTGTAAAGTACCGCGCCGTGCCGCAAGCCGGCTTGCCGCGCCTTGACGATCGAGTGGCCGGGGTCGTAGCCAAACCCCGTCATGAGAATGAGAGGCGGGTGGCTCATCGTTTCCTTCAGCTTCATCAGAATCTGGTATCCGGAATAATCAGGGAGGCGGATGTCGGCGATAATCGCGTCATAGGAATCCGCCGGGTCGGAGTTGCGGACCATCATGATTGCCTCGCTCCCTTCGTGGGCCGTTTCGACGATGCAGCCATGCGGTTCGAGCAACAGGTGCGCGCTGTTGCGAACGGCGTCCTCGGCGTCAACGACCAGGACGCGGCGATTGCGAAGTGCCGGGCGATGGGCGCGTTGAATCTCTTCCGGAACAGCTTCATTGAATGTCATCTGGTCGCGGGTCGTCTGAATGACCGCCCGAATCTCGCGCGAGTTCCTGAGTATTTTTCGCAAGCGGCGCGCGGCAGCGGTCTCCCCGGCGGGATAATTCTCGATCAACTGCACCGTGTCGTTGAGGATTTCGTCAATCGGCAGGCTGATGGCGTTCTGGATCGCCTCAACGCTTTCCTGGGCCGCGTTGGTCTTCTCGGCGACGAGTAACTCAAGCGTATTGAGCGCTCGCGCGATGTCGCGGGCAAAGATTTGCAGCAGTTGCAGGTCGCCTGCGCGAAAGGCGTTGGTTTCCCCACTCTCCACATTGAACGATCCGATTACCTGGTCGTGAAGCAAAAGCGGAACCGTCAGTGAACTTCGCGCCCCGATCAGCCCATCGACGTACAGCGGGTCCTGGGTCGTGTCTTCACAAAGATAGCTTTGGCCTGTCGCGCAGACGAATCCGGTGACGCCGTTGTCCCGCGACTCGGCATACAGCGGTCGCTTGCTCGCCTCGGAATGAATTCCCTCGCTCAGCAACGGTTCACATCGGTTGTTCTTTCGATCGACCAGGCGAATTTCCACCACGTCGTATTCCAGCACATCCTGGGTGTAGTGGAGGATGTTGGCCTTGAGCAATTCGATTCGCTCGTTGATGTTCATCCGGTAGACCTCTTCGGGCGTGAGGTCGGCGAGTTCCGCTCCGGCGTTATGAATCGCCTCGAGTTTTTGCAGGTGGCGAACTTCATGGGAAATGTCGCTGATCGTCACCAGGGAATGAGTCGCCTGGACATCGCCCGACTGCATCGGCACCGCCGTCATGCGAAAGAACTTGCGGCGCGAGACCTTGAGCGTCGCGGTCCGCGGTTCACCAGCCCGCAATGCCGAGGCAAGCGGGTTGGCCGAATCTCCCTGGACGACAGGATTGCCCAGCGCCTCGAAAAACGATGCGCCAATGAGCGGACGCTTCCCAAACCATTTCACCATCCGGCGGTTGGTCCAGATGATCTGGTTCTCGCTGTTGACGACGGCGAACCCGTCGGACATCTGGTCAAAAATGGCCGTCGCCCGAAGCAAATGCCAGAACTGTCCAGGCAATTCGTGCTGGCGATTGAGAATAAAAAACCCGTCAAACGGTTCACCCGACATCGCCTGGCCGACGTGTTCATGATCGACCGTCACGATCTCGCACCACTCGGAGAGGGCGGCGGGAAGGTCCTGTTCGCCGCTTGCCGAATCGGTGACACAGAGAATTCGCTTGTTCCTGGCTCCAGATACCAAAACACACCCCGCGCAATGCGCATTGTGGCGACGTGAAATAGACGACTGGCAATTCGCCGGTCATTCAACATGGTATAAATGATTGCTGGAAAGGTGAATTGCGAATTTTTCGTAATCGTCCGCAATGTGAACGGCTGGCGAAGGCGGCGAGCGGTCGTGCCGCGAGCGCCCTTTTTCAGCAACGGCACGTTTCGATCCGCTCCAACGGTGTTAGGGCCGGGCGGGCGGCACAGCGACCCTACGATCCGAACATCGGGAATTTCCGCGTGCATGGCCAGTCGAAAACGAAAAGCGAAAAAAATCCGGACCGAATTCCGCAAGAAACACGACCCGAACACAAGACAACGGGACTTCACGCGCCTCGACCGTCAAGCGGACCAGGATCAACTCGCTCACCAGCAACGCGTTTCCGGCAAGGGGGACCTGACCCGCCATCGAACCGTGCTCGGCGAGCTGGCGGGTGACGAGGAAACGGGCTACCAGATTTTGCTCGACGTTGATCCCGATCAGTGCCTTTCCGGTCGCGTTCTCGGCGTCCATGGGCTTAAGACCATTGTCGAAACGGTTCTGGGCAATTTTGAATGCACCGTTCGCGGCTTGCTCAGGAACCTCGCGACCGACTTGCAGCACGTCGTCGTGGCGGGTGACCACGTCATGATCCGTCCCGCCGACGGGAACTCGGCCTTGATAGTTCGAGTCGAACCTCGACGGACAGTCATCAGCCGCGCCAGCCGCGGACGCCGCCAGATTCTCGTTGCCAACGTCGACCAGGCGCTGATCGTCTGCAGTGCCGCCGAGCCGAGGCTCAAGCCCGGACTGGTCGACCGTTACCTCATTGCGACGTCGCAGTCGTCCATTCGTCCGGTCGTCGTGATCAACAAGGTCGATTTGATCGATCCAGCGGACTTGCAACCGTTGATCGGCGTGTGGAGCCGGATTGGTTACGAAGTGCTGATGGTCTCGGCGACGACAGGAACGGGGATCGATCGGTTACGGCAACTCGTGGCCGGAAAGGACAGCGTCGTGTCGGGCCAAAGCGGCGTGGGCAAGTCGTCGATCCTCAATGCCATTGATCCAGCGCTCAAGCTTCGCACCCGCGAGGTCAGCGGAGACAGCGAGAAAGGTCGCCATACCACGACTTCCGCCATTCTGGTGCCGATTTTCGGCGGCGGTCACATCGTCGATACGCCGGGAATTCGCCAGTTCCAGTTGTGGGACGTCGCGCGGGAAGAAGTGGAAGGGGGCTTTCGCGACATTCGTCCCTTTATCAACGGTTGCAAGTTCCCTGATTGCTCGCATCGCCACGAGGAGCGTTGCGCCGTCAAGGGCGCGGTGGCTGACGGGATGATCGACGTACGACGGTACGAAAGTTACCTGGGAATGTACGAAGAAAGCCACCGGGGAACGTGACGCAAGACAGGCATTCCGCCAATTCGTACTCGAAAACCGGTCATCGAGTACGAGTACCGCTTCGCTGAGTACGAGCAGGAGCACGAACACAAACACGAGCCCGAACACAAACACGAGCACGGGCAAGGAGCAGGAGCTGATGGACGGAGAGGGACTGGAATGCGCTACGCAAACATCTCGCGATGTTCCGGGTTCGACAGAATGCCATCGGCAATCCGCAGCGCCAGCGCCGAGATCGTGAGCAACGGATTGCAGGCCAGTGACGATGGAATGATCGACCCGTCGGCAACATACAATCCCGAATGAACCGCGGGAGCGCCGCGCGAGTCGGAATATCCGCTTCCCGCACCGTCGAAGACCTCTCCCCTGGCGTTGACGACTCCATCGATCGGATCGTCCGCCAGTGCACAGCCGCCGAGCGGATGAACGGTGACCAGATTGTCACCGAAAGCGGCCAGGCGCTTGTAGCGGCCCCCCTCGGCGGTGGCGATGCGCTCGAATTCCGCCCACATCTGTCGTCGAAACTCCGCGTCTTTCAGTCCCGGCCATTTGATCGTCGGATTGCCGCGTTGATCGAGTTCGACGCGGCCAATCGCCCCGTCGTGGCCCATCCCCAGCATGACCGCGCTGTTGTCCAGTTCCCCGTCGCGGAGCAGGACGCGAAACAAATTGGTTGCAGCGCGGGGGATCGCCGCCTCCTGAATCAGAAACCGTTGTTTTAGTTGCGGCCGGTGACTGTAGCTGAGCGACGTCTGAAGCGTCGGTCCGATGCAGGCCTCCTTGTCGTTGGCTCCCACGCCACCGATTTGGCTCTCACCGCATTTGTCGACAATAAAACCCAGGGTGTCGCCATTCCCCGACCAGCGGTGCCCCAGCGCTGGCGAAAGGCAGAGTCCCTGGTCGCGACTTTTGAGCAGCAGCGCCGGACTTCCCGGACTTCCCGCCGCGACAACGACCATTCGGCTCCAGACGCACGTCGTACGGGTCCGCAGCCAGCAGTTGTCCTTGTAGTGATAGGTGAGATTGAGGCGATAGTGACCGCCAATTTTTTCAATCGAGGTAACTTCCGTCTGCGTGTAGATTTCCGCGCCATGCGTCTTTGCGACGGGCAACCAGTTCATCGTCAGCGTGTTTTTCGCGCCCACATTACAGCCCGTGATGCAATCGCCGCACAACGTACAGGGGCGCTGAACGACACCGTGCGGGTTCATCGATTCAGGACCGAGCCACCGGTCGTCGTACATCACCGTCAGTGGCGACAGATCGAAGAATCCCGGATACGGATGCAACGTGTCGGCGGCCTCGCGGCGCGATCGAACCTTGGGCGTCAAGTCCCACGGCGTGCGAGCAAGATTCAGTCCCGCGGCCGCCGCCTGGTAATACGGAAAGAGCACACCGCGGTCGCTCAGTTCTCCTGGCCATTTAAATTTGCTGAAAACCTCCGGGTCGGGCATGAGTGCCACGTTGGCGTTGATCAGCGAACCACCGCCAAGTCCATTGCCTGTCCATACATTCACTTCATCGTTCATGATGACGTTGTGAAGGCCCAGCGGGTTGGTCACACTGCGTCGTGTCGGGCCATATAACTGGTTGCGAGCCTCATCCGTCAGGCGCGAAAAGTTGTCGGGAAACTCCCCGGGAATCCATTCACGACCGCGCTCAATAATCGCCAGGCGACGACCTTGAGACATTCGTGGAGCAAGCCGCGACGCAATCATCGCCGCGCCATAGCCCGATCCGATGACGACGACGTCGAACTGGCCGGCGGGGTCGAGCGTCGCGGTATGAAAAAGCTGTCCCGGATCATTGGCGAGCCGTCCGCCAAATCGCGCCATGCTCCGTTCATAGTCCGCTCTCGCGCGCCGCTTGAGATTCGTATTCTGCGTCGTTTGCGTCGTCGCGATGAAAGCAGCGAAATTTCGATCGATTCGCTGTCGCGCGACTGTGGTTCCAGGCGTCAACGCCGCGGCAGCGACTCCCGCCGACACCACCGCCGATTTCAGGACGTTGCGTCGCGAAGGCTGTGGCTTGGCACCCGGTTGTTTTCCAGCGGATTGTTTGTCAGTGCGCTGCGTAGTCATAATTCGCTTTCGGCAGGTTCAACGGGCACGTTTTGCCCCCTGGTTCAGGCGCACGGCTCCGCAGGAGCGTCGCCCTCCCTTGTTGCGTCTCCCTCCCTTGTTGCGTCGCCCTCCCTTGTTGGGGGTCCGAAACAGCTCGACGCATTCCCTCTTTCAATCGAATCTCCGCTCCCTCCGGTTACAGGCGTTTTGCCACTTAATCCGCGCGATGCGCCTGTGCCGGTCCCACGGCGACGAACAACGAAACCTTGACACTTCCGCCGAGTCTGTCGCCACGGTCATCGCGTCCGGTCAGGCAATTTGTGCCGCCTGCAGAATCTGGCCACAAACCGAGTCGCCGACCATCAATCCGCGGCGGGTCAACTTGAGAAAGTCGCCGTCGATAATCAGTAACTCCGCCTGGACAAGCCGTTCCAGTACGTCGGGTTCGATCAATTCGTCCAGGCTCAGTCCGGTCTCCCGTCCCCACCTGCCAAGATCGACGCCCTCGATTCGCCTCAAGCCAAAAACAATGCGATCCAGTGCCAGTTCGCGCCGCGATAATTCAATTCGCTCGGTTGCGGCCGGACGTCCGGCGAGCACCTCGCGCAGGTATCGTGTGACACCCCGATGGTTCGTGTAGCGAACGCCGTCAACCAGTCCCGCCGCGCCCGGACCGTGGCCCAGCCAGGACGCCCCGCTCCAGTAAACCTGATTGTGCGCGCTTCGTTGACCGGGCCGCGCGAAGCTCGATACCTCGTAATGCTCGAATCCGGCACCTGTCAGCGATTCGATGGTTGCCTCGTATAATTCCGCGGACTGGTCAGGATCGACGACGAGCGAATCGCCACGGTGCTGCCGCGTCCAAAAAGGCGTTCCCTTTTCAATGGTCAGTTCGTAAGTGGAAAGGTGTCCCGCACCCGTCTCGATTGCGGCGGCAAGCTCCGGCCGCCATTGCCCGAGCGAGTCCCCGGCGACTCCGAAGATCAAGTCCAGTGAAAATCGGGGAACGAGTTCACGCACCGTCGCAATCGCGGTGTCGATCTGGTCGGGCGTGTGTTGTCGATCGAGCTGTCGAAGCCGTTCCGCATCGAACGCCTGAACGCCCAGGCTGACGCGGTTGATCCGGCTCTTCCTGATCATCTCCCTTCGCTCCGATGAATCGAGGTCTTCCGGATTGACTTCCATGGTGAACTCGCAACCGGGAGTCAATTGAAATCGCGTCTCGACCAATTCGAGCAGTTTTCGCAGCGCGTACGGCGGCAACCGGCTCGGAGTCCCGCCGCCGAGATAGACCGT
Organism: Pirellulaceae bacterium; assembly: GCA_041747075.1. GTDB lineage: Bacteria > Planctomycetota > Planctomycetia > Pirellulales > Pirellulaceae > CAJQPP01. The sequence goes on along the minus strand of JBGTFW010000180.1, from coordinate 6,630 downwards.
CTCGACCTCGGGCGGTTCTTCGCTCACCGGTATTTCGATGGCCAGCGCTCCCAGAAAATCATCGACCAGCTCGTCTCGCCCGGCGACGAGCGGGAAATTGCAATAGCCACATCGATGCCGGCAAAACGGCACATGGATATAAACCGACCTCGGTGATTCCGACCGCCTGCCGCTCATTACAGCCACAGCCGCAACCGCCCGTCGAGCATCCCGGGCAACTTTCGGCTAACGAGCAATTCGGCTTGCTTGCGCGAGTACCGCACGCTGAAGTGGCCGCACACGATCAGTTCGTTTTCAAACCGGTCAGCGCGCTGGACATAGTCGTCGAGGTGCATGTGACCATTCTTGTGGATCAGATCGCGGCGATGATCGGGCGCTGCGAACGTCATTTCCGAAATGAGGATTTTCGCCCGGTAGACGTCGGGATTGTCGTCCAGTCCGCGGGGCGACGTGTCTCCCATGTAGGCGACAAGCGGCACGCGGACTTCATTGGTGATTTCCGTTCCCGCCTCGCGCAGCTCGCGGATTTTTTCGCCCGGCCATCCGATGAATTCTTCCTTGAGCTTCTTGCGCCGGTCCCACACGATGTAACAGACACTGGGGATCGTGTGGGTCGATTTTCCGACCGTCAGCACCAGTTCGCGCGACAGTTCAAATTCGTCGCCTGGTCGCACGCCAACAAAATCACACGGGAGACGTCCGCGGTCCAGCCGCGTGAACCCGTCAAGCATCTCGCAGACCGGCCCGATGGCCGTGTCGGGCAGGTAAATCGTGGGGGGTTCCATTTTCATCATGCGTCGCCGGGCCAAATAGACCGGCAGCGCCGCGATGTGGTCCAGGTGCGTATGCGAAATCAGCCACCGGGGCGTTCCCATGAAGTCCCACGGGTGCGCACCGATGTCAAAACCGAGCTTCAGTTCGGGAATTCGCCAGTAAGTTTGCACGGCCGCGCGCGAATACCCCTCGATCGTCAAATCGTCATGCGTCGAGCAAATAACCGGTGCGTTGTCAGGCATTATCCCCGCGGGTCGTCGAGCAGTTATTGCAGGCGCACCGCCAAAGGTCGTTCGAAGCGTGTCGGCCACGTCAAATCGATCAACCCAATTTCGATCATGCGCACCAATTCCTGTAATTTGTCGGGATTCATCGCGGGAACTTGCAGGAGGCAAAGAGGCTCTCCAAACTGTATCGATGTGAATTGTATTTGCACGATTGGCGAATCGCCAGTACAGGCAGGATTTCCCGTGAACCACACGACACGCCAGGCATCGCATTCTCCCATGATCCGCGGCAATTGGACCCGGTTCGCGCGATTCCGGCCGAACGGAATCGCGTTTTGCATTCTCGCGGTCGCGCTCCACGTCGCGCCAAGGACCGACGCGCTGCAGGATGCCGGCTCGCGACTGCCCAACGTCATCCTTATCGTCGCGGACGATCTGGGTTACGGTGAATTGGGTTGTTACGGCCAGCGACTGATTCAGACTCCGAACATTGACCGGATGGCGCGCGATGGAATCCGGTTCACGCAATTCTATTGTGGTCAGGCGGTGTGCGCGCCCAGTCGCTGCACGTTGATGACCGGACTGCATCAGGGACATACGTCAATTCGCGACAACGGAAATCCGCCCGATCGGGGCGAAGCGCGACCGGAAGACTTGTACTTTCCCGGCCAGTTCCCGATTCCCGACGAAACCGTCACCGTCGCGGAACTTCTCAAGGGCCAGGGTTACGCGACCGCCGCAATCGGCAAGTGGGGCCTTGGACCCGTTGGCTCCAGCGGCGACCCCAACCGCCAGGGTTTTGACTTGTTTTACGGATACAACTGCCAGGTCCACGCCCACAACCATTATCCGCGTTTTCACTGGCGAAACGACCAGCAGGAAACGCTTCCCGGCAATGACCGGACGATGTACGGCGAGACGTACTCCCAAGATCGATTTGCCGACGAAGCGCTCCGCTTCGTTCGCGAGAATCGCGACCGGCCCTTTTTCCTGTATCTCCCCTTTGCCATTCCGCACCTCGCCATCCAGGTTCCCGATGCTTCGCTAACCGAGTTTCGCGGCGACATTGTCGAGGAGGATTACCGGCATCGCGGTTACCTGCCCTTTCCCGAACCGCGCGCAGGCTATGCGGCGATGATCAGTCACATGGATCGCGATATTGGCGACCTGCTCGATTTGCTGGCTGAAACTGGCCTCGATGAAAATACGCTGGTCATCTTTACCTCGGACAACGGCCCGACTTACGATCGCCTCGGCGGAACGGACTCGGACTATTTTCAATCGACCGGGCCGCTCCGCGGTCGCAAGGGTTCGTTGCTGGAAGGAGGCATTCGCGTGCCGCTGGTGGCGCGATGGCCGGGCCGAATTCAAACAGGAAGTGAAAGCGCGCACGTCGCTGCGTTCCAGGATTTTCTGCCGACGTTTTGCGACATCGCCGGTACGGGAATTCCCGAAGCAATCGATGGCATCTCGATGCTTGCCGCACTGACCGGCGAGGGCGAGCAGGCGGGCCATTCGTTTCTGTACTGGGAGTTTCCTGGCTACGGCGGGCAACAGGCCGTGCGGATAGGCGACTGGAAAGCAATCCGCCAGGGACTTCACAAAAATCCGCGCGCGCCGTTTGAACTGTACAACCTGGCGGAGGATGTCGGCGAAGCGCGCGACGTTGCGAAAGAGAACCCGGAGGTGGTTCGGCGCATCGGGAAAATCTGCCGCGACGAGCATCAGCCCTCGGAGCTATTCCCTTTTCCGGCGATTGATTGAGAAGCCGGGACGGCTCCGCGACGAGTCGGCTCAACGCGTCGCTTCCGCCGGGACAAGCCTGGTACAAGCCCGAAGGGAGAACCTTGGGTTCTGCTCTACGATTGACGAGGGTTGCGCCGCCGGACTCAGTCGGGACCGGTTCGCTCACTGCGCCCGAGATTGAATTCGCCGATAGTAAAATCCGTCTGCTGGTTTAGGTCCAGGAAATGCACCCGCAGTTCGATGGCATCGATATCGATCATCGAATTGAATTGTGGGCGCGCTGGAAGAAAACGACGACGTCATGGACCGGGTGGGAGAAAATCGCAAGCGATACGTTTAATATTCAGGTGGAGCCTCCGGACGATCCGCCAGGAGGCGTCGAGCCAAATGACTGAACGAATTATTTGGCGATTTCCAATCCTGTTTCAATCGGCAGTGGTCGCCCTATGTGTCGGCTTTGCGGTGTCTGTTCCGGAATTGGGGCAACGCTTTTGGGCATGGCAGCGCGAAGACATGGCCCGGAATCCTCCCTCCGGTTCAGACCCCAAACGTCTGTATGAACGCCTGGGAATGCCGGTGGACGACTAGCAAACTAGCCTAAGTTCCAGTTTTGCACTTTTCCCTGGAGTGCGGGGACTTGGCACCGCTTTGGATTGCCGAACGCAGGTAATCATTGGAGGTGTATACGGCAACGCCCAGCCCGAAGGTGTCTCAATGCATCGCGTTTTCCGGGGCTAATCAAAGCTCCGCCAGGCCGGAGCACTCCAAATTTGAAAAACTGGAACTAAGAAGGTCTTGCTGTGCTTCAATCGCGAACGATCGTTCCCAGGACGACAAAAAGAAAAAGCCGTTCCCAGCAGCGACGGTTTGAAAAGAATCGCTGGAAATCGGCTTTTTGGGCCGTTCGACCCGCAAGGCAGGAAAATGAACCGAACGGGGGTGAGGCAAGATCGGGGAAATCCAGACAAGGGAGAAAAGCCCTCGCTCGGTTCGATTGTAACTTTACGCATTCGGTGTGCCGGTCGGCAAGAATCCCGACAGCCTCTCGTTTCTTCCGCATTTTTCGCGGTTAAATGCAAACGGTCCGTCGCCGAACCCCAGCCGGAATCGCGATTTGAGACGCATGATCCCAAATTGAGATTCCGTTCGGCGGAGCGATCAAACCGGTTCTGGCTAATCGATCAACCAAACGAGTTGATCAATGTCGACCGACCAGAAAAATGGAGTGCCGGTAAACACGGGACTGGACCATGTGACCCGCGCGGTCAGCTCTTTTGTTCCGGGCTGGACGAATCGTGAAAGGTTTCCGCTTGCCCCGATTTCAAACACCGTGTCGGAATTAGCCGCCGGTCGCAGGTCGAGAATATCGAATTTTGAGGTATTGTAATTGAAAAGTTCCATCGTCTGGATGACGTCGCCCGACGGACCACCGGTCATCTTTGCCTCCAGCCGCAATGCCAGACTCGCGGGTGCGGCAAGTGGACTGGTTTGCTGCACGATCATGTCGATTTTCTGCTTTTGCGGATTCGTGGTGGGAGACGGATCCAATTCGAAGTACACGTCGTCGCTGGAGGCGACGTTGGACAACTGACCGCCGCTCACGAAGCCGTCGAGAAGTTTCCGCGCCTCCGGCACAACGAGCGTTTCACAGACGACTCGGATCACTTCGATGCCGTCAACTCCCGCCTCAACCACCGACCCACCGCCAAGGTCGGACGCGGTGAATCTCAGCCGCACCTGGCTGGTCGGGGGTAGAAAATCGGCAATGCGAAAGGACTTCTGAAACCAGCCGCCGCTGACGTCACTGCCTCCCGGTCCGACCGTTTCCAGATTGACCCACGATGCTCCGCCGTTGTTGGAAATTTCAACCTTGAAGACGTCCTCCATTGGCGCGGAACCCGTGCTGTTGGAGTACCACCGATAGTAGGAAATTATCGCGTCATCACCCCCGGAAACGCCGGCGTCGAGGATCGGCGAAGTGAGGATCGTACTCCCCCCGTCGACATCGGAATTGCCGTCCGCGTTGTCGGTAACGTAACACGAACCGGAACCGTCTCCGTCAGCCGGAGGATCACCCCGATCACCGCCGCCGGCCGGGACGCCCCGTTCCCATTGCCCGTCCGTCGCATTTCCCGAAACCGACCAGCCGAGGTTCGTTTCAAAATTGTCCAGAAAAATCGTTTGCAGCTCAACAGCGCCCAGCGTCGTGTAAAACGAGCCGGGAGCGTCGACAGGATTATTGAATAGTTCACCAAAATCGTTTTCGGCGCTGACGTAAAACCTCGCGACGGAACCGCACGGCACCGGTGGAAAGACGGCGTCATAGACGTTGGCGCTGATTTGCGTCATGGGCAAGGGCTGGAAACCCGAACCGCTGTCGACGTGCAGTATGCCTGTTCCTGGTTGAGGAGTTTCTCCGCCATCGGAAACGACGACTCGCATCGTCGTTCCACCAGTCGGAGCGATCACCGCCGGCCGCCCGTTGGGAAAATCGAATTCGAGAGTTGATCGGCAAACGCCTAACGGGTTGGCCAAAGCCATCATGAAACCCGGGTTGTTGGCACCAGTTCCGGAATTGTTGCCGCCTCCTCCGGACGAGCAGCCGCCATGCGTGTGAATCCCGATGGCCGTGCCTTGATTCTCATGGATCACGGGCGAACCGGAGTTTCCACCCGTCGTGTCGGTGCGATAGCCGAGCGTGCTGCCGGAAAAACTGAAGTGCGGGCCGACATGGGTTTTTTGTGCACCATTCAACGCCGGGTTGACGGGTGAAGAAACCGTTCCATGACCGGTGATGCGAATCTGGTCGCCCTGGCTGACCGGCTGGGGCAACACCAGTTGGAACGAATCGCCCTGGGCCTCGAAGGCCGCGAGGCCGGTGTTGGAATTCTCAAAGCATCCGAAATAACACCAGTCGTTTCCAATCGTATCGTTAACAAACTGCTTCGACGCCGGGTCGACCGGGTACTGGTCCTCGGGACCTGGGTGGTTGTAGGTCCCGTTGGGATTCGACAGCGGCACGTTGAATTGAATCACCGACGTCGACGAAGCGCAGTGACCGGCGGTCAACATGCAGTTTGTCCGATCGTTGAAGAGCCACGCGGTGCAGCCTCCCGGTGCCGTCCGCCCGACGCGCACGTCCGTGGATAGCTGGCGGTCGTCGACCACGTCGCAGATCGTTTCAGGCGGGAGGATCACGGGAATCTCACCGGCGACCATCGAGCCAACGATGACGCGATTGAGGCGTCCATTGGGCCACGCGACCAACTCCAGCCGCACGGCATTGCCGTTGAAGTAGGCGCTGGTATTTTGCCATTGCACCGCCGACCTCGCATCGAGAGTCTGCACCGCGCCGTCCTTGAGCGAGACAATCCGCAAGGTTGAACTGGTATTGGCGACCACGTCGTGGGCCAGCACAATCCGGTCGAAGTTCAGGCGAAGCCACTCAGCGCCGTCAACGCGCAGCACCTTTCTCCAAACGATCGCCGGCGACATGCCCGCATTGCGCAAATCGCCCGAATCAATCGTCATGTCCACTTCATGACTGGGAAACGTCTGCGCGACCGCTTGCCGGGAACTGGTCGCCAGTACTATAAAAATCAAAAGACCCGCCAGCGGAACGAATCGCGTTTCTGCCCTTTTCATTGGTCTTTCCCCAGGTTTGCAAGTGTGGACAAGCCAGTCGGACGCACCGTGCCCGCCGTCGACTGGAATACAAGATAATCCAGAATCCGCGGCTCGGCCACCATCGGGTTTTCGCCGATGCCCGCGCGAAACGGCGCGAAAATATCAGGCGAAACGAGTGTCAGCCCCGGCGAGTCGCCGATGGCGATCCGTGCCGGGCCAAACCCGCTGGCGATGCCGCCGCCGATGACCGCGGTTT
>JBGTFW010000179.1:0-3497 GCA_041747075.1 Pirellulaceae bacterium | reverse complement strand
GAGCACGATGCGGGTCTCCGGCCGCTCACGACGCAAAACGCGGGCTACACCAGCGACGGTGCCGCCGGTACCGTACCCGGTCACGAAATAATCGAGCCGCGATCCGGCAAAATCGTTGATTATTTCGCGCGCCGTCGTTGTTTCATGGATGGCGGCGTTCGCTGCGGTTTCGAACTGCCGGGCCAGGAACCAGCCATTGGCTTCGGCCAGTTCGACCGCCTTCTGGTACATGCCGAAGCCCTTCTGGGCGCGCGGCGTCAGCACAACCTTGGCCCCCAGCATGCGCATCAGCTTGCGACGTTCGATCGAGAAGCTGTCGGCCATTGTCACCACAAGCGGGTAGCCCTTCTGCGCGCAGACCATGGCGAGCCCGATCCCGGTATTTCCGCTGGTCGCCTCGACCACCGTCTGCCCCGGCTTGAGATGTCCGGTGCGTTCGGCCTCTTCGATGATGTTGAGCGCCAGACGATCTTTCACCGAGGACGCCGGGTTGAAGAATTCGGCCTTCACATAGATGGTGGCATGCCCGACCCCCAGATTGTTGATCCGGATCGTAGGAGTGTCGCCGATGGTATCGAGAACACTGTCGAAAAGTCGGCCCCGGCCAGTGGTGGTTCGGATTGATGTGCGAGCGTTCATGTCAAAACTCCTGTTTCGGATCGTACAGGATTTTTCCCGCACATCATCCGGCATGATCGGCAGGTCGTGGTTCAACCTGCATGCTTCACCGGCTATTCAGGCATCGCTTCGCCCGATCCGCCGAGTTCGGCGGGGAAATCTTTCAGCTTTGGCAAGCCGTCCTTCATCGGCATCACGGTTTCCGCGTAGTTGACATGCACCTGCGGCTCGAATTTCAGCGTCGGGACCGTGGCTGCATAGACGTCGATCAGGCCCATCCCGGCATGACCCGTCATGACGTGACCCCCGCACGTTTTGCAGAACCGGCGCTGGCTTGAAGCTGTTTTTTCAAATGTGGAAAGCTCGTCCGCCCCCTTGGTTATGCGCACGGCGTCGGGTTTCCACAGTGTGAATGCGTTTATCGGCGCTGCGGACCAGGACCGGCAGGATGAGCAATGGCAGTATCCCATGCCCTCGGGTGCACCCGACACCTCGATTTCAACCGCGCCGCAGAAGCAGCTACCCTTGTGAGTCTGTGTCATCTCGGTTCAGTCCCTCGCTTTGGGTCAAGATCGCCAACTTGCCCGACAACGTGGGCCTCGCCCGTTGTGTGAGCCGATTGAAGATAGACGCTTGTTGCGGGACAAGCTTGACGGAAATCTGAAGATTTTCTGTAGATGGCCTGTTTTTTGGGGTATTTTCGCGAGTATGAGATACCTGTTCAACGATTTCGAACTGGAACCCGACAAGTTCGAACTCCGGAAGGGAGGGGCTCCGGTTGCGCTGGAGCCTCAGGTATTTTCGCTGCTCCAGCTGCTCGTCGAAAACCGCGAGCGAGTGGTGTCAAAAGACGAGATCATCGAAAAAATCTGGGACGGCGGCATCGTGTCGGACGCCTCCGTCGCCAGCCGGATCAAGTCTGCAAGACAGGCAACAGGCGATAACGGCGCCTCCCAGCACACAATCCGAACGGTCCACAGGCGAGGCTTTCGGTTTGTTGCCCCTACCAAAATTCGGGCCGAAAATCGCATTATGCAATATCCCGGAGCAACCGGTTTGCTTTTGCCGGACGCGCAGATTGCCGATCCTGGTCTAAACTCGAAACCCTCGATCGTGGTTTTGCCGTTTCAGCTGCTCGGCGCTTCCACCGAACTGGGCGCCATTGCCGATGCCATTCCTCACGAGTTGATCCAGGCCCTGTCCCGGTTGCGGTGGCTTTTCGTTATCGCAAGGGGGTCGGCTTTCCGGTTTCGTGCAGCCGACCCGGATGTGCGCGAGATCTGCGGGGCGCTCAACGTGCGTTACTGTCTCTCGGGATCGGTGGAAATATCGGATCGCACGATTGCGGTCACCGTTGAACTATCCGACGCAAGCGACGGTGGCGTCCTATGGGGCGAACGGTTTTCGTCGGCTTTCGAGGATGTGCACGAGATCCGGAGCCGGATCGTCACGCGCGTCGTGTCGTCGCTTGAAGTTCACATCCCGATGAATGAAGCCCGCGTCGCGCGCCTGGGCGTATCCGAGAATCTGGATTCCTGGTCAAACTACCATTTGGCGTTGCGCCACATGTACCGGTTCACGATGCAGGACAACGCGAAGGCGACAGCGCTGTTCGAGCGCGCCGTGTCTCAGGACGCACAATTTGCCCGGGCATATGCGGGATTGTCATTCACGCATTTCCAGGACGCCTTCATGAAATATGGCGGTTCGGCCCGCAACGCTGCGAAGGACGCACGCCGATTTGCCGAGCGGAGCGTGGAACTCGATCCGCTTGATCCTTTTGCAAATTTCACCATGGGACGATCTTTCTGGCTTGAAGGCGAACTGGAAAGCAGTGTCGATTGGCTGGAGCGTTCGACGTCGCTTAGCCCGAGTTACGCGCAAGGATATTACGCACGCGGCTTTACGGCCATGCTCGGGGGGAACGCGGATCAGGCGAAAAAAAATGTCGACGCCGCGCAATCACTGAGCCCGTTCGATCCGTTGCTGTACGGCATGCTGGGGACGCGCGCGCTATCGTACATAATCGAGGGTGATTATCAGAACGCCGCATTGTGGGCGGAAAAAGCGGCCCGGGCGCCCGGTTCGCATTTCCTGATTGCCCTGATCGCCGTGGTCGCGCATTCACTGGATCAGAACCGGGAACGGACCTTGTTCTGGATCGCCGATGTGCGCCGCAGAAGACCCAATGTGAGCAAAACCCATTTCTTTGACTCGTTTCCGTTTTCAGATCCGGGCATCCGGAAGCGGATATCAGACGCTTTGAAACCATACGGGATCTAGAGCGGCGGAGTTTCAAACGGAATCGCAGTGCGCCTCGACACTGGCGATGTGGCGCGCACGGTCGTGGCCGTGCTGGGCGCATCCTTCATCTTCGCCCACGCCAGCTTCAGTCAAAAGCTGCCCGACTGGATCGAGGGGCAATGCCGGGCGCTTTTGTCGATCGCGATGCATCCCCGATGAGTTGGCGACCTGATTTCGTCTGGGCCGCCATTCAGACGACGAAGAAATCCGCCGCCGTCAGCGCGAGCCCGGTGTCGAGGGTCGCAAACACCGTCGCGCCGCCGTTTGCAGACCCGTTTGTGTCAAAGATCACGTTCCCGGTCGACGGATCATGGATGAACCGGTCGTCGGCATCGTGCGCAGCGGCGCCGGAATAGAAGGCATTCGGCGAAAGCGCCCCGGCGGCGAGGCCTGCGAAGACGGCATTCTCCAGGTGTATTGTGTCAGCGGCGACGTTGAAGTCGGTGATCGTGTCGCGGTTGGTTGCCGCGTTCAGGGCCGTGTTGAAGAGGAATACGTCGGCCCCTGCAAAGCCGGTCAACGTGTCGTTGCCAAGGCCGCCATTTATGATGTTGGCCCCCGCGTTGCCCTCAATC